>QOQC01000037.1 GCA_003331365.1 Flavobacteriales bacterium
CAACGCAATCTTATTTACAAAGGAAAAGTTTCCATTGTAAACGGTTATTTTGATTTCTCTTTTGTCGTCCCAAAAGATATAGCACTCAATTATGGCTTAGGAAAATTAAGTTATTATGGTTTTGGAAATCAGATTGATGCAGGAGGATATGACACGAGTTTTGTCATTGGTGGTATTGATCCAAATGGAATTTCAGATGAAGCGGGGCCTCAGGTAAATCTTTTCATGAACGATGAAAATTTTGTTTCTGGTGGACAAACGGATTTGAGGCCAGTATTGCTTGCTAAAATTTTTGATGAAAACGGAATTAATACCGTAGGTAATGGTATTGGTCATGATATCACCGCTATTCTTGATGGCAATACATCTGAACCTATTATTTTAAATGATTACTATGTGGCTGATCTAGATTCTTATCAATCTGGTGAAATTCGATTTCAGTTTGATGAGCTCGAAAAAGGAAGGCATACCTTAGAATTTAAGGTTTGGGATGTGAATAACAACAGTTCAATGGTGGCTATTGAATTTGTTGTAGTTGATGAGTCAAATTTGAGTTTAATGAATGTATATAACTATCCTAATCCATTCACGACCTCAACAGAATTTATGTTTGAACACCCTTTTTCATGTAATCAATTGGACGTTCAGATTCAGATTTACACCGTATCTGGTAAGCTTGTAAAAAGTATTAATGAAACCATTAATACTGAAGGATTCAGGGTAAATAACATCTTCTGGGATGGAAAAGATACTTTTGGTGATCAGTTGGCTAAAGGTGTATACATCTACCGAGTAGTTGTCAATGATATAAACGGAGCCTCTGCAGAAAAAACAGAAAAATTAGTCATATTGAGGTAAAATATACAATAAAACATCTTGATTTACGTATATTTACCACCTACTTTTAATTTCAAAATGAAAAAACTACTTTTCACTTTTATAATTGCTGTTTCAATTACATTTTCATTTGCTCAACCTACTGGTGGAAATGGGGTGACGGATGATCAATTACAGCTAAATACCATTACAACGGCATTGCCATTTATGGCAATTACTCCTGATTCTCGAGCAGGGGGTATGGGAGATGCTGGGACTGCTTTAAGTCCATCATCAAGTTCGATATATTGGAATACTTCTATTTTGAGTTTTTCTGAACAAACTTCGGAGGTGAGTTTATCCTACACGCCTTGGTTGCGCCAATTGACGAATGATATTCATTTATCTTATTTATCTGCCTATTATAAGATTAATGAGACCCATTCTGTAGGAGGAGCGCTTCGTTTTTTTAGTCTTGGGGAAATTACCTTTACAGATGCTTCTGGTAATGTAATTCGTGATGACAAACCCAGTGAATTTGAATTGACCGGTGCCTATGCATTCAGATTATCAAATAGATTGAGTCTTGGAATCAATGGTAAGTTTGCCTACTCTAACCTTACTGGTGGGTTAACCGTTGGAGGTGTTAATACAAAAGCTGGTGTAGTAGGTGCTGCTGATTTGTCTTTCTCGTATTACAACGACGATGCAAAAATTGGAAATCTTAACGGTGTTTACACCTTAGCAACTACGATTAATAATATTGGAAATAAGGTGGCCTATTCTGAACTTTCCGAGCGTGATTTTATTCCTATGAATTTGAAAATAGGGAATAGTTTCTTGGCCAAGTTTGATGCATACAATGAAGTCACTTTTTCACTTGATTTACAACGATTATTGGTGCCAACTCCTCCAATTTATGAATTGATTGATGGTGAGGTTACTATGCTTGCAGGAATGAACCCTAATGTAGGTGTAATCAATGGAATTGCTCAATCCTTTTATGATGCACCGGGTGCCTTGGCCACAGATGAAAACGGTGATTATTTGCAGGACGCTGATGGTAATTATGAGGTAGTATCTGGTACCAGGTTTAAGGAGGAACTATCAGAAATAAATGTTGCATTTGGTGTTGAATGGTGGTACAATGATGTATTTGCTGTTCGTACGGGAGTGTTTTATGAAAGTCCAAATAAAGGAAATCGCCAATTTTTAAATTTAGGAGCAAGCTTGAAGTATAACATGTTTGCCATAGACTTTTCATATCTGGCATCATTGAATGGTCGTCAAAGTCCCTTGGCAAATACCTTGAGATTTACAGTGCGTCTCGATCTAGACCAGGCGGGTTCCACAAATAGTAATCCTTAATTTACAAAATGCGAATAGGTTTTGGAGTTGATGTTCATCGCCTAGAAGAGAATAAACCACTTTATATTGGTGGAATTGAAATTCCTTCATCAAAGGGAGCAGTAGGGCATTCTGATGCAGATGTACTTATTCATGCTATTTGCGATGCCCTTTTAGGAGCTGCAAATTTGGGAGATATCGGATTCCATTTTTCAGACCAAGACCCAAAATATAAAGGTATTGATTCAAAGATATTGTTGCGTAATGTAATGGTATTGTTAAATGATAAAAGCTATAAAATTGGAAATATCGACGCAACTGTAGTATTAGAATCTCCAAAATTGAATCCACACATTCCTAAAATGAAAGGCGTTTTAGCTGAAATACTCGAGATAGGAATTGATGACATATCAATAAAAGCAACAACTCATGAATCGGTTGATTCTTTTGGTCATCAAGAGGCCATTAAATCATATTGTGTTTGTTTGATTTCATTTAGCGCATAATAACGCACTTTCTTTATATTTGTAATATGAAATTTAACCCTGATTATTCTACGAGAGAATCCTTATTGAAATTATATCAAAAACCATTACTTGAATTGGTATTTGAGGCAGCTTCGATACATAGAAAGTTCCACAATCCGAGAGAGGTACAAATGTCTTCACTTTTAAGTATTAAGACAGGCGGTTGCCCGGAAGATTGCGGGTATTGTCCACAAGCTGCGCGGTATCACACAGATATTGACACACATAAAATAATGGATGTTGAACAAGTTTTGGAACAGGCAAAAAATGCCAAAGCCAATGGTTCTTCAAGACTTTGTATGGGTGCTGCTTGGAGAGAAGTTAGAGACAATAAAGATTTTGACAAGGTTGTTGAAATGGTCCAAGGGGTCAACGATATGGATATGGAAGTTTGTTGTACGCTTGGAATGCTCACTGAGGACCAAGCAAAAAGGTTGAAAAATGCAGGTTTGTTTGCATACAACCACAATTTAGATTCCTCTAAAGAGTTTTATAAGGATGTGATTTCAACCCGGGAATACGAGCAGCGATTAGATACTATTGAAAATGCGAGGAAGGCGGGTATTTCAGTCTGCTCCGGAGGTATCATTGGGATGGGAGAAACCGAGGAAGATAGAATCGGATTGTTAATGAGTTATATGCAAATGGAAAATCCACCTGAGTCTATACCTATAAATGCATTGGTTGCTGTGGAAGGAACTCCTCTAGAAGACCAAAAGCCCATTGAACAATGGGAATTGATACGAATGGTTGCAACGACCAGAATTGCTTTCCCTGAGTCTGTTGTTCGTTTGTCAGCAGGTAGAACAAAAATGAATATGGAAGCTCAAGCCCTATGTTTTATGGCAGGGGCAGGTTCAATTTTTGCAGGTGACAAATTACTGACCACTCCAAATCCAGAGTATAATGAGGACCAAGAAATGTTTTCTATCTTGGGCTTAATACCAAAGGCTTCTTTTGCAGATGCCCCACAACCAGAAACCAAACCAGATCAAATATTAATTGATCGAAAACAAAAGGAAGCCCAAAGACTAAAGGAGCTTGAAGAGTCAAGAACCACCGCTGATTCAAATAAATTCGAGCCAAGAAGTATCCGGTCTGTTGATTCATTATAATGGACGACAAACTCAAAAAAAGAATTGAACTTCGAAAGGATGAGGGTTCGTTTCGACAGTTGACTCTAAAAAAGGGATCTATTGATTTTTTTTCCAATGACTATCTAGGTTTAGCTAAAGAAAAGCCAAGTCATTCTCAAATATCTGAGGGTTCTTCAGGTTCAAGGCTTTTATCAGGAAACTCTATTCAAGCGATGGATTGTGAAGAAAGATTGTCCTCTTTTTATGATTCAGAGGAAGCCATTGTATATAATTCAGGTTATGATGCCAATGTTGGATTCATTTCTGCTGTTGCTCAAAGGAGTGACTATATATTATATGATGAACATATACATGCAAGCATAAGAGATGGCATTCGACTATCTTTTGCTAAAGCCTATTCTTTTCAGCATAATGACCTGCGTGACCTTGAAAGACAGCTAGAGAAAATGAATGGGACAATTTATGTTATGGCTGAGTCTATTTATTCTATGGATGGCGATATGGCTCCATTGGGGGGCATGCAAGCTTTAGTGAAGAAATTTGGTGCTTATTTAATTATTGATGAAGCTCATGCAGTAGGAGTTTATGGAGATTCTGGGAGAGGAATTGTGCATGCAAGAGGGATGCAAAAGGATGTTTTTGCAAGAACCATTACTTTCGGAAAGGCCTATGGTTATCATGGAGCAGCAATATTGTGTGCCCAAGCGCTCAAAGAATATTTGGTTAATTTTTCAAGGTCATTTATCTACTCTACTGCTTTACCAGTTGATTCGTATACAAAAATTATTGATAGAGTAGAACTTGATCTAGTGAAGGAACGTCAGAGGATGTTACATGATAACATTTATCATTTTAGAAATGGGCTTAAATCATTTGATTTTTTATCTGAAGAGAATTCACCTATTCAGGTATTACAATTCGAAAATAGAGATAAACTTATGGTTCTTGTCGAGAAAATATTGAAGTCAGGAATTTACACGAAACCTATTTTACCACCAACAGTGCCAAAAGGAAGCTTTAGGTTAAGATTATGTATTCATAGCTTCAATTCCAAAAATGAAATTGATTTGTTGAGAAACTGTTTGTCTATTTGATTTTGTACTAACCTCCGAAATCGTCGAATCTCACATTCTCAGGTGGTACACCCCAATCATCACACATTTTAATTACTGCTTGATTCATTAGAGGAGGTCCACAGAAGTAAACCTCAAGATCCTCAGGTGCTTCGTGTTGTGTAAGGTATTCATCAATTACAACCTGATGCACAAATCCAGTAAATCCATCTCCTTCTGGATCATTAATGTCCTTTTTGTTTACCCAATTGTCTTCAGGTAAAGCGTCAGAGAGAACTAAATAAAACTTGAAGTTTGGAAATTCCTTTTCGAGGTCTCTAAAGTAATGTATGTAGAACAATTCAGCTCTAGAACGACCTCCATACCAATAAGTAACTTTTCTGCCTGTTTTTAATGTTTTGAATAGCTCATATAGGTGTGAACGCATTGGGGCCATTCCGGCACCACCACCTATGTATAGCATTTCGGCATCTGAATGATTGATGAAAAATTCTCCATATGGTCCTGAGATTGATACCTCATCTCCTTCTTTCAATCCAAAGATATAAGACGACGCTACTCCAGGATTGATATCTGCCCACTTATCATTCGCGCGATCCCATGGTGGAGCTGCAACTCTTACATTAAGCATGATTTTTCTTCCTTCAGCAGGATAAGAGGCCATTGAATATGCACGAACAACATCTTCACTATTGTTCATCACTAAGTTGCGCATGGCGAATTTACCCTCAGACCAATCTTTTTCAAACTTATCAGGTTCACCTGGATGATCCTGAGGATGTGCGGTAATATCCATATCTGCGAACTTCACCTGTGTTTCCGGAATATTAATTTGAATATATCCACCCGCTTTGTAATTCATATCTTCTGGAATCTCCACAATGAATTCCTTTATATAGGTAGCTACATTGTAATTTGAAACTACTTTTGCCTTCCATTCCTTAATCCCAAGAATCTCTTCTTCAATATGAATTTTCATATTTTCTTTTACCTTAACCTGACAACCAAGCCTATAGTTTGATGAAATTTCTTTACGAGAAAAATGAGGAACTTCTGTAGGTAAAATCTCTCCTCCACCTTCGTTTACTTGACATATACATTGCACACATGTTCCACCTCCACCACACGCGGATGGTAAAAATATACCTGAGCTACCTAAAGTTCCTAGTAAGGTTCCTCCACCGTCTACTTCCAGCGTTTTTTCGCCATCGTTAATATCGATTACCAATTTTCCTTTAGGGGATATTTTGGCTTTAACAAATAAAAGCATCGATGTTAGCAATAAAATAACTGCTAAGAAGGCAATAAGCGTAAATATTAATACAGTACCCATAATAATTATCTATTTTCTAATTCTTTATCTGTTTTTGCGGTAGTTACTTCAGTCTTTGCATCATCTTCGGCAACCTCTTCTCCGTATTTAATTCCCATAAAGCTCATGAAGGCAATGCCCATTAAGCCAGTTACAATAAATGTTATTCCCAAACCTCTCAAAGGGCCCGGAACATTCGAATATCTAAGTTTTTCACGAATTGCTGCAATCGCTACAATTGCTACAAACCAACCAATACCTGAACCTAAGGAAAAGGCAGTTGCATCTATTATGGTGGAATATTGCCGTTCCTGCATAAAAAGTGCACCTCCAAGTATTGAGCAGTTAACGGCAATCAAGGGTAAAAATATACCCAAAGCGCCATAAAGTGCAGGAGCAAATTTCTCAACAAGCATTTCAACCAATTGAACCATCGAAGCAACAACTGCTATAAACATTATGAATGATAAAAAACCTAAATCGAGCGTAGCATAATCTTCACTGATCCAAGCCAATGCTCCTTCATTCAACACATAATTTTCTAGCAAGTAATTGACAGGCACAGTAACGGTTAATACGAAAATAACCGCAGCACCTAAACCTACGGCAGTTTTCACTGTTTTTGATACCGCTAGGTACGAGCACATTCCCAAGAAGTAGGCGAAAATCATATTTTCACTGAAAATGGCTTTAACAAATATATCTAATGTACTTTCCATAATTTTTTACAATTTAATGCTCTTCAATAAGTGCCTTATTTCTAGTTCTTTGAACCCAAATAATAATACCTGTAATGATTAAAGCCATTGGAGGTAAAATCATTAGGTTGTTGTTCTGATATCCTAAGGTATATAAACCAGATTCTTCACCTGGTAGTGAATTCCCAAAGATTGAGTAACCCATTAATGTTCCAGATCCAAAAAGTTCTCTGAAGACCGCCACAATAATCAAAATAGCTCCGTAACCAAGGCCATTTCCTAACCCATCAAGTATTGATGGCCAAGGTTTATTTCCCATAGCAAATGCCTCGAGTCTACCCATAATAATACAATTGGTGATAATTAGTCCAACAAATACGGATAGCTTTGCCGATAGATCAGGTAAAAATGCAGCGAGTACTTGATCTACAATGATTACTAGCGAAGCAACTACCAATAGCTGAACTATGATTCGAATTCTTGATGGTATCATGTTACGAAGCAAAGAAACAATGAGGTTACCCATTATAATTACAAATAAAACAGATAACGACATCACAATTGCTTGATTCACCTGTACGGTGATGGCAAGCGCTGAGCAAATACCTAAAACCTGAATCGTAACAGGATTGTTATCTGTAAGTGGGTCTGTGATGAGCTTTTTATTCTTTTTAGAGAAAAGTGGCTCTGATCCTTTTTCTGTACTCATTTTAAGATTTTTTATTTTGAAAATATGTGGCGTAGATTTTTAATGTTCTATTCACCATTTCTTCTACACCTTTTGAGGTAATTGTTCCTCCAGTGATACCATCTATTTTACTATCCCCCTTGACAGCACCAGAATTATCTTTAACAACTTCATATTTCATGAAATTCCCTTGTTCATCGGATATTTTCGAAGATTTCCATCGATCCATGAAAAAGGCCTTATTTATTTCGGCACCTAAACCAGGAGTCTCAGTTTTATGATCAAAAGAAACACCAATTATTGTTTTCATATCATCATCTAGGCATATATAACCCCAAATTGGTCCCCAAAGTCCCTTACCCACAACCGGTATGATGTATCTTTTCTTCTTTGATTTGTCTTTAGCAATGAATAGAGGATAGTTTTTATCTTCTTCAGATAAGGTTTTGTCGCGGTATTCTTTTTTGATATCAATATCAAAAGCATCTTTACCCTCTTTACCCTTTTTTACATTTCCTTTGGAATCAAGAATTAGCGCATCATCAAGGTTGACATATGTTTTAAATTCAACCTCTGCATTTTCACGAGTAATTCCCTCTTTTTCCACATCCATCATTGCTGATAAAATATCAAGCTGTTTTTTTACTCTTACATTCTTTTCTTTGTAGGGCTTTAAGCCTTCAGATAGTAAAGCAAGCACAACGCCAATAACGACTACAAGTGCTATTGCAAAGCCAAAGGTGAAACTGTTTGATTCTTTATTTATAGCCATTTTATGTTGTTTTTAATCTTTTTAATCTTCGGTTAATATTTGCCTGAACGATATAATGATCAATGATTGGAGCCATTACATTCATAAACAGAATGGCAAGAAAAACACCCTCTGGATAAGCGGGGTTTAATACCCTTATCATTATGGCTAAAAATCCACCGAAAAATCCGTAAATTATTTTTCCGGTAGCAGTTTGCGAGGCGGTTACTGGATCGGTTGCCATGAATATAGCACCAAAAGCAAACCCACCGATAATTAAATGGTAATAGGCAGGTAAATCTAGATAAGGATTGCCACCAATAGCATTTAAAAGTAGACCCATTATAAATCCTCCAGCAAAAAAGGACAAAATGATTCTTAAAGATCCTACTCCTGTAAAAATTAGAATAGCTGCGCCTATTAGACAGGCCATGGTTGAAGTTTCACCTATGGATCCAGGAATCATACCCATAAATGATTCAAGAGCTGAATATTCACTTGAAAAACTTTGAACTGCAACATTTGATTGAACAACTTCTCCTGCAACTGTTGCTTTATCAGACATAAACGAGGCCAGGTCTCCTAGAGCAGTAGCGCCAGAAAAGCCATCCACAGCTTCTGGATTGCTTGCCATTTTATCGCTTAACCCGGACATCCAAACTTTGTCACCCGACATTGAGGTAGGATATGCAAAGAATAGAAATGCTCTTGCGGTCAATGCAATATTTACAACATTCATTCCCGTACCGCCAAAAATTTCTTTTCCTATGATAACAGCAAAAGCAGTAGCTAATCCAACCATCCATAGGGGGACATCTGCCGGCATAGTAAGCGGAATAAGCATCCCTGAGACTAAAAATCCTTCATGTAAGGCATGACCTCTTATCATTCCAAAAAGGAATTCTATACCCAATCCAACACCATAAGAAACAACGACAACGGGCATTACTATAATCAAACCGTTTAGGAATTTCGCACCCATCATGTCAAAATAGGGGAGGTTTCTATTGGCTTCTGAAACAGCCATTTCCCAATGTCCCGTATTGTATATTCCAAAAATCAAACATGGAATAAGCGCCAAGATAACGGTCATCATTGTTCTTTTCAAGTCAACGCCATCCCTTATGTGAGAACCTTTAGTTGTAACCAATTTCGGTGTAAATGCAAAAGTTGCTAAAGTTTCAAATAAAGGATTCCATTTTTCGTACTTCCCGCCTTTGATAAAGTGGGGTTCCATTTTGTGTAAATATTTTTCTAAAAATTTCACTTATCGTTTATTTTAATATTACATACATTCACTAGCAATTAAGTCTAGTCCTTGCCTAATTTTTTCTTGTATATTGATTTTTGTTGTACATACATATTCACAAAGTGCAAAGTCCTCAGGAGCAACTTCATAAATACCTAAATTTTCCATGCCATCTATATCATCAGTAATTGCCGCCTTTGTAAGATGCATAGGTAAAATATCAAAAGGAAATACTTTCTCAAGTTCTCCTGTCACAACAAAAGCGCGTTCTTCACCATTTGTATTGGTATCGAGAACGAATTTTTTACTTTTTGGAAGAAGGAATGTTGGAAATAATCTTGAATTCGAGAATTTATCAAAACCCAATCCTAACCAACCTGTAGTTAAGAAAAATTTATATTCATTTCCTTCAGGGATAACAGTAACTTGGTTGTGATAGTAGCCAATATAATCATCACTACTTTTTTGATCACCTGTCAAGACATTTCCAGAAATATATCTAACATTTTCACCCTTTACATTGTCCTTTAAGATATCACTCATTGAAGAACCAGCATGAATATTCAAATAGGTAGGCGATGATACTTCAGACCCTGTTACAGCGATACATTTTTTCGCATCTACAGTACCACTTTGTAATAATTTACCAATTGCCGCAACGTCTTGTATATTAATGCACCATACAAATTCGCCTTTGTTTACCGGGTCAATATGGTGAATTTGAGTTCCAATATTTCCTGCAGGGTGTGAGCCAGTAATGGTATGGTGTTTTACATTTTCCATTTTTGCAAAAGCAGAATTTGGCCTGCTACTCAAATGAACTTTGCCTTCTGCAAGTACATTTAGTGCGTTAAGGCCCATTTGAACTTGTTCCATTTGCTCGCCAAGTATGAAAGAGTAATCTGGAGCTAAAGGAGAAGAATCAAACGAGGACACAAAAATACCTTTGGGCTCGTTTGATGGATCTGCAATGATATCTAAAGGGCGTTGTTTTACACTTGGCCAAATACCAGACTCCATGAGCAAATCAAGCAATTCGTCTTTAGTTGTATCTGATATTTTCTTTACTTTGAATTTTTTGCAAATTTGTTTTGAATCACTTTCAATGATGATTTGAACTATTCTTCTTTTTTCAGCCCTAACAATCTCTTTAATGGTACCACTGGCTGGACTGACAAATTTTACCTTCTCGTTCTTTTTATCAAAAAAGACAGCATCGCCCACTTTAACTGAGGCCCCTTCCTTAACAACCATTTTCGGTATTAATCCATGAAAGTCTGCTGGAGATAGACATACTGTTCTAGAAACGGGAATGTCTTTTATTTCTGTAGTCGCTTCTCCTAAAAGTCTGATATCTAGACCTTTTTGGATACTTATGGTATTAGACATGAAATATAGTATTACAATTAAGCGACAAAATTACGAAAAACATAAGCCTACGCAGTAATTCGAAATATAATTTGTGGATTTAAATAATAATTTAGATTCATTCTAAATAGAGTCAATTATACACTTTAAAGAAGAGATATGGATTTAGTGGTATTTGATTGAGGTATAAATATTTACATTTATGTACAAATATTGTAATAAAAATATGATATAATTTCCTTTCAATGTCCTGTGAATGTTAAAGAGACAGAAAAATTTTATTTTGAAATTTTATTCGAATATATTTAGGTATGTCAAATGCAATAGACTTAGGAATTGTAATTAAAGTGAAGAGTTGGTTTCGTGATGATTTATCGACTGATACCTCCACAAGCTTTATTCATAATTATCAAATACGTATTATCAATAAAATGCAATCCCCTGTGCAGTTGATATCTCGAGAATGGAATGTTAGACATCTTATACATGGCGGCTCACATGTGAGCGGTGAAGGTGTTATTGGACAACAGCCTATATTGTTGCCTAATGAAAGTTTTGAGTATATCAGTGGGTGTGAGCTTATTTCTTCTATTGGTTCTATGAATGGAAAATTTCATTTTAAAAACTTAGATTCTAACACATTATTTGAGGCAGAGATTCCCCAATTTTTTATGTTTTACCCTCCTTTATTGAACTAAGTAAAAATTTCAATGAGCTTTTTTGTCTCGAAAAATTCTTCTTCAAATATATGATTCAAGTCAATGACCTTTGATTTTTGATGAATTTGTTTCAATTCATTTTCGAAATCACCTCCTTTCAGATATAAAATATTACCCTTCACCTGTTCATTTTTTTTGAACAAATGTTTAGTGAGATTTATGAATTTTGGCAAATTGGTGACAGCTCGACTTACGATATAGTCGCACTTAATCGAGATGTCTTCTACCCTTGAATGAATGGTTTCAATGTTATGAATTTCAAGTTTTGAAGCGATTTCATCAATTACTTTAAGTTTTTTTCCAATGGAATCCAAGAGGGTGAAATCTGAATTCGGAAATAAAATGGCTAATGGTAACCCAGGGAAGCCTCCGCCTGTACCGACATCAATTATACGACTTTCATTTTCAAATGTCACGACCTTCGCAATAGCTAGAGAGTGTAGAACATGCCTTACGTAAAAGTTATCTATGTCTTTTCTAGAAATTACATTGATTTTTTGATTCCAATCTTTATAATGGGACTTTAACTCTTTCAGCTTAAGTTTTTGATCGTAGGAAAGTTCGGGGAAGTATTTTTCAATAATATCCATTAAATGGAATCTTTTGTCTTCTCAGCCATACTGGCCAGAAAATCTCGCGCTCTGAATAATTGTGCTTTTACTGTTCCTAATGGTAAATTCATTTCTGTGGCAATTTCCTCATAGCTTAACTCTTGAAAATATCTTTTTTCCACCAGTTCCCTATACTTTGGTTTTAATTTACTCACCAATAAGCGTAAATGGACAATTCTTTGCCCTTTCATTACACTTTCTTCTGGATTGAGGCTTGTTGATTTAGCATCTATTTGCATTACATCACCATTATTATTGACAATACCAGTATCCATTGAGGTGACTTTAATTCTTTTTTTTCGAATAAAATCGATACAATTATTAGATGCAATTTTAAACAGCCAGGTGCTAAACGCAAAGTTAGGAGAATATTGCCCCAATCGGTTAAACGCCTTTCCAAATGCCTCAATAGTTAAGTCATCCGCATCATCTGCATCTTTAACCATTTTTAGCATCATAAAATAAATCGATTCCCGGTAACGTTCCATAAGGTCTGCATAGGCAAGCTGATCGCCTTTTTTTGCAGCTTCTACAAGTACCAAATCAAAATTTGCTTTATCCGATAAATGATCCTTTGCTACCAATTATTATTTCGTTTAGTTTTCCCCATCATATATAGTACAGGTGATAAAATTGAATAAAACAAATCCCAGAAAGGAAAAAACAAAGCAAACTTCCTTTCGTTTAGTTTTAACAGACATTTTCCCTGAATCCACCATTTTATTGCGTAGAACAGTATCATTATAAGATAAATGAAAGCTGAATTACTCAACATCATCAAAGAAACAAAAGAAAACCAAGCTGCCACAAGTGTAATGGGATAGGTTGCTAACAATAGTTTCTTAATAAAACTATAATTTGGCGTTGTAGTAAAATGCCTTGACTTTTGATGGATCCATTCCGTCCAAGTGTTTTTTGAAGGGGAGAAACAATGTGTATCAGAATCTATTTCAATACCTAGTGAACTTTTTTTTGAGGCTTCTTGTATGAACAAATCATCATCTCCTGAAGCTAACATATGGTGAGATTTATAGCCATCTACTGAATGATAGGCACTTTTTGTGTAGGCCAGATTTCTGCCCACACCCATGTAAGCAAGACCGTTTAAAGCGAAGGAGAAATAGTTCATCCCAATCCATGCTGTATCGAATCGAATAATGGAATTTAATATTCCGCTAGTTTTAATGCAAGGGCCATATCCAAGAATAATTTCTTTTTTCTTGAACCCTTTCGCCATTTTTTTGATCCATTGATTTGACTTAGGCTTACAATCTGCATCAGTCAAAAGAAGATATTCATTTTTAGCTGCTTTTATTCCAAGCGTTAAAGGAAGCTTCTTTCCATGTCTAAAATGAATTGGGTTATTAAATTCAACTATTTCGAGGTGATTGTACCCTTTTTTCAATGCTGATAGAACCTTATAACTATCGTCTGAAGAATTGTTGTTTACCACAATCACTTCAAAATTTGAATAATCCTGTTCTAAAATAAACCGAAGATTTTCCTTAAGGTTATGACTTTCATTTCTTGCCGCAATAATTACACTAATCGGAATCTCATTTGAGGCAGATTTTCTTGGGGGATTAAAAAAAGCGAATTTTTGAAAAATAAATAGGATATAATATAATTGGAGTATAATCGTTCCAATGAACAAGGTAAATAGGATCAATATGATTCCGTTATCAATATTTTGGGGTAGAATAAGCATAATATGTATTTACAAATATTCAATTTGAATCGTTTTCAATGTATCTTTACAAAGATATTTTATCAACATTCTTATGCACTTTGATTTAATTCATGCTGACGCGAATTCAAATGCCAGAGCTGGTCTATTAAAAACAGATCATGGAACAATAGAAACGCCGATTTTCATGCCTGTTGGTACAAATGGTTCAGTAAAAGGTGTACATCAAATTGAACTTGAGCGAGATGTGAAGGCAGAAATTATCCTCGGAAACACCTATCACTTATTTCTAAGGCCAGGAATAGAAATAATTGAAAAGGCTGGAGGTCTTCACAAATTCATAGGTTGGGATAAACCTATTTTAACTGATAGTGGTGGGTATCAGGTCTATTCATTATCAGGTTCGAGGAAAATAAATGAGGAGGGTGTGAAATTTCAATCTCATATCGATGGGAGTTATCATTTTTTCACCCCGGAAAGAGCCATAGATATTCAAAAAAGTATAGGTGCTGATATTATTATGGCATTCGATGAATGTACTCCTTATCCTTGTGAATATAAATATGCGAAGAATTCAATGGAAATGACGCATCGATGGTTGGATAGGTGCATTGAACAAATGAATAGTAAAGGTAAATATGGGTACAATCAATCATTATTTCCGATTGTTCAAGGAAGCACATTTAAAGATTTACGAAAGGAATCAGCCGAATATATAGCTTCAAAGAATGCCATTGGTAATGCCATTGGCGGATTATCGGTTGGTGAGCCTGAGCAAGATTTGTATGAAATGACCGCTTTGGTGACAGAGATATTACCCAAATCAAAACCAAGATATTTAATGGGTGTGGGTACTCCGAGTAACCTATTAGAGTGCATAGCTCTTGGGGTTGATATGTTTGACTGTGTGATGCCTTCAAGGAACGCAAGACATGGACTATTGTTCACTGAAGAGGGAACCATAAACATCAAAAATCAGAAGTGGTCAATGGATTATAGTTTAATTGATGAAAGTAGCCCGTGTTGGGTGGATACAAGCTACACCAAAGCATATTTACGACATTTGATTAAATCTGGTGAATACCTAGGCCTTCAAATTGCTACCATTCATAATTTGTCATTTTATTTGAGATTAATGAAAGAGGCAAGAACACGTATTATTGATGGTAGTTTCACAACTTGGAAGAACAAGATGGTTAAACAGTTAAATAGGCGGTTATAATATGTTCTCGATTATTGACCGATATATCATACGGAAATTTCTCTCAACATTTTTTTTCATGTTGGCAATCATCATGATGTTTTCTATTGTTTTTGATGTTTCTGAGAAGCTAGGAGATTTCATAGACAATAAGGCCCCTTTATCCGAAATCATATTTGATTATTATTTGAATTTTATCATCCTGTACGGTAATATGTTTACTTCCATGATTGTATTCATTTCCGTAATTTGGTTTACCACAAAAATGGCCAAGGATACTGAAATTATTCCAATATGGTTTAGTGGAAAGCCGATTTCAAGATATTTACGGCCATATTTTATTTCCGCTACTATACTAATGCTTTTTTCCTTATTTATAAATCACTTTATAGTACCCAATGCCAACACGGAACGATTAGAGTTTGAAGAGAAGTATTATCGAGATGTGATGATTGTTGAGGATTATCACGCCGAATATCCAGAAAATCAATCTGTTTACTTTTCGAATTTCAATAATAGAGATAAAAGGATTAATGATTTTACTTTCCAACAATGGGGAGAAAACAACAAACCAAAATATTTTATCAAATCACGATATGCATTGAATGCGCCCGGTAGTCATAATTGGACCTTGCGCGATGTTTATGTAAAGGATTTTAATGATGATTATATTGATATTCGCCATTTAAAGTCCTTGGATACTACTTTTAACTTTACCATTTCGGAGATGTCACATAGAGAAAGCGCCGCTTCTTCAATGTCTTTTAATGAACTGCGTTCTTTTATTAAGAGAGAAAAAGAAAAAGGATCTTCCATGGTTCCAATGTATGAAATTGAATTACACCAAAGAACCTCTTATCCATTTGCAGCTTATATATTGACTCTAATTGGTGTTTCTGTAGCGTCCCAAAAACGAAGAGGCGGTGTAGGGGTTAATATTGCCATTGGTCTAGGAATAGTGTTCGTTTATATTTTTGCAATGAAAATGTTGACGGTTGCTACCTTAAATTTAGGTTTTCCAGCAGTCATATCCGTCTGGATACCCAATGTTTTCTTTGCTTTAACAGCAATTGTCCTCTTTAAAAAATCACAAAAATAGCTTCATTTTAGAATTTTGAACTAGGTATTATTACCTAATTCCAATCCTATGAATACGTAGGGCTCCTTTCGTAGGCTTTGGTATTTTTCTATCTACCTAACACTATTTTTTTATTCTCCCAAGTAATCGGCAGAGATTTGGTCCAACAAGTTTAAGTCGAATTAAAATTATTGGATATGAAAACTTTAAAGATTACATCGAGAAAAAGAATTTTAGTATTTATTATGTTCTTTTCTATTTTATCATCTTTTGCTCAACAAGAATCAAAAGTTTGGTTGACCATTGATAACGAATCTGATGTTCCTAGTATGAATCAATTTGGGGATTTAGTTTCTTCAAATTCATCTTTGAATAACACCATTACTTCTTTGAATATTACAAACGTAGTTAAAGCATTGCCTTCTTCGCGTAATCCAATGTTGCAAAAAGTTTATGAAGTGACTTGTAATTGCGATGAGGTTGATTTATATACAACTTTAATTAACGAAGTGAATGCAGTTTCAAAAGTTGAATATGCGCCAATATATAAACCATTGGCAACACCTAATGATCATAATTTAATTGTAAATCAATATGCCTTAGATTTAATTGGCGCAACTGATGCATGGAATTTTACTACTGGAGACCCTAGTATTACCATCGCTATCTCAGATCAAAATTATGAGGTGACTCATACTGAGCTTGTTGGTGAATACATCTACTATGATAGCTTAAATAACGGTCCCACTGGACACGGAACTGCGGTTGCTATTGTTGCCGCTGGTAAGACAGATAACCTGTTCTTTAAAAGCTCTATTGGATATAACAGTTCACTCGGTTTATATCGTATGAATTATAACGAGATATTGGATGCGAGTTATGCCGGAGCAAAGGTCATTAATTTGAGCTGGATGTCCGGATGTGAGTTCAACATTTACCAGCAAATGGCCATCGATGAGGTTTATAATAATGGATCATTTATTGTTTCGGCAGCCGGAAATGGTACTTCATGTGGTGGTCCAGATAGCTTGGTGTATCCATCGGCATACAACCATGTGTTTTCTGTAACAAGTATTGGAGAACTTGATAATCATGAAAGAACTCTTGGGGATCCTAGTTCTACCCATCAGCATAATGCAAGTGTTGACTTATGTGCTCCAGGATACGAGGTTTGGATTAGTCCGAGTCAAAATTGGGAAATACCTAGCTCTGGAACTTCTTTTGCGGCTCCGTTCGTATCAGGAACAGTTGCCCTAATGCTTGCGGTTAATCCTTGTTTATCGATAGATGATATCAGCCATATTTTGAAAGTAACTTCAGTCAATGTAGATGCTTTAAATCCAGATTATATTGGTTTAATTGGAGAGGGTCGATTAAATGCTGCTGCAGCTGTTGAAATGGCGGCTGGATATAATGCCATTACCTTAAATACAAATTACTCATTGTCATGTGGTTCAAATGGCGGTCAAATTGAAATAAATGCCATAGGTGGAACAGAGCCATATACCTACGAATGGTCTAATGGGTCTTCTACTTCAAGCCTTATGGACTTGGCAGAAGGTGAGTATTCTGTAACAGTTACTGATGCATCAGGATGTTCAAGTGATACAACCATTATTTTAGAATCATATTCTCCAACTGTTTATGAGGCGGATATTGATCATGTTACCTGTAATGGAATTTCCAATGGAGCTATTGATCTTACCATTATTGAAGGTAATCCTGATTTCACATACGAATGGGAACATGGAATGTTGACTGAAGATATTGAGAACTTATCCTCAGGTACGTATCGTGTAACAATTACAGATGGGAACGGTTGTGAATCATTCGGTAGTTTCAATGTAATGCAACCAGAAGAGCTTATTGCTGAAATTACTACAGTTGAGTTTGATGAATGGAATGATATTGATTTAGATTTAACAGTACAAGGAGGAACAGCACCTTATAATTATACATGGAATACAGGAGATGACTCCGAAGATCTTTTTGATGTCAGTGTTGGATACTATGAGGCAACTATAGTTGATTATAACGGATGTCAGGTTGTAGTTGATCAGGTTATAGAAGAAAATCCAATTCTTTCGGTTGAAAACATAGAAGAAATGGAGATTAATATTTATCCAAACCCAACTACGGATGTTGCAACTATCAGCTGGGAGGATGATCAGATTACCATGCTGACCATTCTAAATGCAAATGGACAATTGATTGAAAGCAAGGAGGTTTCTTTTCAAAAGTCCTATAAAACAAATCATTTGAAGTCAGGTTTATATATAATCATACTAACTGACTTGAATTACAATACATACACAGGAAAACTTATCGCTGAATAAGCGGATTCAATTACTGAGTTTCCTTAACGGAGCCCTCTTATGGGGGCTCTTTTTTTGTTTAAAAAATTCAGTTTAAGTGTTTATACGGATGCTGATTGAGACATATACCTATTTCATAATGAGTGAGATATTCCATATTTGTAACAAGCCCATTTTCCTTAGTTATTAAGGTGTTTGAAGTCTCCATCTTTGTTATACAAACAAACACAAAACAAATGAACCGATTAAGAAACAAATTAAATCATGAAATCATGAAATTATTTATCGTAAATAAAG
>QOQC01000038.1 GCA_003331365.1 Flavobacteriales bacterium
TTGTTGTAACCTGAGGTATTGTCGAATAGTGCATCCCCACCGAGAGCAGTATTACGATAGCCATTAATATTGGAATTCATAGCCCTGTATCCACTTGCAAGGTTGAAGTTTCCGGTAGTATTTGAAAATCCAGCCCTGTAACCAACGAATACATTGTAATTGTTGGTCAAGTCATCTGACTCACCAGCTTGTTGCCCGACAAAAACAGATTGTCCTGTGTTAAGTATTTCAAGCTGACCGGATTGTGAAATTCTAAGGCGGTCAACATTGTTCGTTCGCACGTTTAAATCCTGTGCATCCGTAGTTCCAATAAAATCAATGGTATTGGTGGTTCCTGCATTTCCCGTATTGGACCACGAGGTTTTATCTGTACTCAAGAAAACCCATTCACCTCCTGAGAAATAATAAAAGCCCGCCTGTCCGTCTGTTTGAAAAACAAGAAGCCCATTTGCCGGAGTTACAATTCCATTCTTTTGGTCTTGGCTAACTCTAGGGACCAGCATACCTTTATTGGTACTCTTGATATCCAAAATAGCGGAGGGACTTGGACCACTACCATCTTCATTTATAGCTATTCCCTGTTGGGCATTACATAGAACAGTAATACAGCAGAAAATACATGCGAACATGATTTTCATGTCTTTTTTTTTGCAAAACTTCGAGAGAGGAGAGACGATTGGTGATGTGCATTTGTTGAGCATCTAGTCACATCAGAAGTTGGTTTAAAAAATAAGCTCCGCTTCTTTCCGTTTTATAGTTTAGTTTTCGTGGGCAAATATAAAACAAAGTACGGTGTGCTCCCAAATTTTTAAGCTTAAATTGATGTTAAAAATCAAATTTAATTTGATGTAATCCTTGTAACTATTTGTTAGTCAATACATCCAGCGTTTTTTTCATTTGTGTCATTTGGACTTTAAGTGCATTCATTGTGCTTCATATTTTGCTTTCAATGGTCCAAGCAATCAGAGCAACTCGCTGTTTGGCTTTTTCGGCATTTGAACCCATGAAATGCGCATCAACAGTTTGATGAAAAATGGAAACCCAGCTGTCAAAATGTACCTTTTTGATTTTCATTGATGTGTGGACATCAGTAACATTGGTCGTATAACCACTTTCGTCAAAAAGCACAAAATTCCAAAAATGCTCCATTCGGGGTTTGTGCTTCTCAAAATTTATGTGTGCAAAGAAAGGGGAAAGTGTTTCATCCTCAAGAATCTTTTTATAAAATACATCCACCAAAAAAGATACATCTTCAGGACTTTCAATATCTTTCATCTTCAGCACTAAATAATCCATAAACGATACACAGCTGGGCACTCAAATAGGTCAGCATCACCCAGAATGCATCATAGTCAAAGGCATTTACAAACAATCGAACAGACAAGAGACTATCAGATGTGACAAATAAAACAGCACCCATTACAAGCAACCAACCCCAAGATTTTGTGACCAGCATTGCCGCCATCCACAGCATGCTAGATATTACCAATCCATAGATCATGACCGGTATTTGCATATCACCCAAATGAGGCCATAAATAAGACATCAAAGCCGCATAATACACAAGCATAATGGCGCCCAGAAAACTATTTTTGATATTCAGTGTGATGGTATTTGACTTCTTTTTGAAAATCCATATGTAAAACAAGTGGGCCAACAAAAAGCTTAGCAATCCCAGAATAAAAAAAGAGCGCCCATCAAAAATGAGAAGCAAATCCCCTAAAGCCGAAAACCCAATGGCTGCAATGAGCGTCCTGTCCAAAACTTTTTTTGGAGACTCAATGAAAAGTAATAAAAGTGAAGGAACGAGAAAGGGTTTGAGCCACATGGCAAATTCCGATCCTGAAATCAATAACGAAAGATAGGTGATGTAGAAAAGTATAATTAATAGGAGTCCTTTCATGACTTCACCTTATAGCTTGAAGGGGTGGGCTGCTCCATTGAAAAGAAAATAGACATCACAAAAGAGACAAAAGCATAAAACATTACCATGTAAATAGCTGAATGGTGACCAAACCAGCTTTCTACAGCATAGAAAACAACAAATATATACCCTAACTTCACCAACTCAAATACCCAGCTCCATCGATTGCGATCCATGAGATCCGTAAGTGTATATAGTGCTATAAATATAAAGCCCGCATACATGAGAATCTGAGAAAAGGATAAATCTCCAATACGGTAAAATAAATCCGATAAAAAGGCAAGTATTAAAAGAAGCTGAACAATACTCCAAATCAACAAAGGGGTGCCTATCTTTGGTCTGTATTTTTCAAAATCATACACATCATCAATTTTGTCAACAGGATATTTGTCGTCAAAACCATCCGGACGCCACCCTGTTGGTCTAAACCAAATGGTAAGTTTGTCCATAAATTTAGGTGCCCTCCATGCATCTTTAATCAAAATCCATAGGTGCTGAAAATTTATTTTATATGGATTCCAGGTACGCGCAGGTCTAGAAACACCATAAACCGGCGGAACATCATCCATCTCCTCCTGAAAAGTGCCAAACAGGAAATCCCAAACAATGAAGATTTGACTCAAATTCTTGTCAAGGTATTCGGGATTAATGGCGTGATGCACGCGATGATGAGAAGGTGTTACGATGATGTATTCTAAAATACCCAATTTACCCATGTGTTGGGTATGGTACCAAAACTGCATAAAGAGGTGCAAGGGAAGAACAACCGCTATTACTTCAGCGGGAACACCCAAAAGTGCAGCAGGTATCAATAAGATCTCAAAAAAGTCAAAAAATATAGAAACCGGTTGACGTAGTGCACAAGCCAAATTAAATTCCTCACTACTGTGATGAATAACGTGCTCATTCCAAAACAGATTCACATGATGCCATACACGGTGTTTCCAATATCCATAGAAATCTATAACGACGAAAGCTACCACATACACCAAAATGGTATTTTCAATCGTATAAATGGCGAGATGTTCAACCAACCATGCATAGGCAATGATTTTAAAGGTCAGGCCCAGTACATCCTTAAGGACATTGGACATCCCTGAGCTCATGCTTGAAATCGCATCGTCTAAGGGCACGGTATCTTTCTTTTTTACGATTCCATAGACTTTTTCAATAATTACCAATACCAAAAATGCAGGCATGGCAAACAATAACATCTTTCCGTATTCAGCCACTTATTTTGTTCTATGTCATAAAGGTAAAAAGAATTAAAAAAATGCACGTACTTCCATGCCTCCAGTATGTATAATTCTGGTGTTTTCCGATTTTCTACCCAAATACTGAAAAGTAATTTGAAGATTTTTGGAAACGGTTTTTTGATAACCAATGCTCCAAGTATAGTTCAGTCCTGGACGGAGGGCTTCCAACATTTCAAAACCAATTGCCGAATTCACGTTTCCGTTGTACTCTATGCGAAGCACCTTGAACTCGCCCTGAAAGCTTCCTTTATCGGTTTGATTGTACTTAAACGTACTTCCAAAATCAACAATCTGACAGGTTTCCCCATCCCCACCCGTAAGTACGTTTTCCTTTTGAACAGCACGCGCATCAAGGGTCAATCTAAAGTTGGTTGAGGGTTGGTAGCTTAAAGTAGGTTTTATCCATTCATAATTGATGGAATAATCTCTGCCCGAGGTATAATCAGCCAAGGCCTGCTTTAGTCCCTGCTGCCCAACCAACACTAAGGCAAATTTCCTGGTGATATTCCAACGCAAATTGAGCTCATTATATCGATTAGTTCGAGAATCAAATCCCGAGGCCAATAAGGTTTTGGATTGATTTTGCTGGAAGTTATACCCAGCAGCAAAAATCGAGGAGGTTCGATTAAAAAAGAGGGCATTTCGAATAAATGCGTTGGTCGATATTAAGGCACTATCAGCTACCCTATTTTCAAATGGGTTAAATACATTGCCATTATCAATGTTGTTTGTTTTTTTATTCACACGAAATCTGGCCTGATCTGAAAATCTCGACATGAATTTTAAGAAACCCTTCTTTTTGGACCAAATACGTTCAGGTCTCCAATAAATGGTTTGGTTAAACTCATTGGAATAGGTGTTCACATAGCTGTTACTGGGAACAAAAACCCTTATGTAATCTGCCTGATCAATAAACTGAGCCACCTCAAATTCATTCAAATCTTTGACGCCATCTTCATTATAATCAATCCAAGTATAAATCCCCTGTCCACTGTTTACCTCGATATATAGAAACTCTCTTTTTTGTTCCAATCCCGAGCCTACCTCATAGAATGTAGACCACTGAAGTGCATTTTTCCAGGCCTTAAAATTGTATTCTACTCGACCGATTAATGAATTTTCAGGTTTTTGATTCATTAAAATGGTATCAAACACATCCAAGGAGCGGTATCCACCAATCAATCTGAGCTTTTGATTTTTTAAAGAATTGAAATGCAGCTCTGCTCCAGCTGTAGTAGCCTTTGCGGTTTTTTTTAAGGATAGACTATCAACCCTTCTATCAAATCGTTCTCGGTAATAAATTTTGTATTCCAATTTACTGGTGTCATGGTTGGAAAGATAAAACTGATAATCAAAAAACTCATAGCTCGGATTAACGGCATTGGTGTCTCCCGTGAACATGTTTCTTTCATGGTCGTCCTTATACCCAAGCTTAAATGGGCCAATATTTTTGGATAGATTCAATCGGTGCCTGAAAAACTTGCTTTGGTTCTCAGCTTCTGCACTCAAATAGCTCGCATCCCAATTAGCTGACCAGCCTTCTTGATTCCACTTACCTAGCGAAAAGATTCTATTTCCTTTATAGTCATCACCAACACCAAAATGCTGGGCATCTAAAGCCATCGAACCGAACTTTTTATGTGAAAGTTTGCTTCCCAAAGTACCAATAAGCTGGTACCCCTCATATCCTTTATTTCGAGTATTCCAATCTCTATCAAATTCTACTGCACGATACTGCTGTATAGGTTTAAAGGAAGCAGATAGGTATTCGATTTCAGCAGAATTCTGTATGGTCCAAAGGGCTATACTATCGGATTTACCAAACTTTTTGGTGTTGAGCCATCGAGTTCGATTTGAGATGCCAATGTTGTCCTCTGACGATAAGGATGAAAAAGTATTCAGGTCCGTATTGCTCAGCGCCCATTCACTTTCGATGGAGTTATTTTTAGAATAGCTCCATTTAAATCCACTACTGATCATTTGCTGTTTTTTGGGCGTTATGATGCTTCGAGAAGGCACATAGTCTCCCTGTGAAACACCAGCAACAGGAGCGATCCAGCGAAATACCTTGCCAAGCGCATTATAATTGTCCAAAACGTAATCTCCATTTCCGCTTCCCACGTATTCGAAAAATACCCTGTAAAAAGCGGAGTCTGGATTGACACTGAATACCAATACCGAATCTACTCCAAGGGTATCTATTAATTTGTACAGATTCTGATTGTCAAAGTACCCTACAGAATCTATCGAATTTATTTTGGCCAAATCCAAGCTATCGCCAATCTGGGACAAATAAAATCTTTGATCGGGAGAAATTTCTTGTTGTAAAGGCTGATTTTTGGCGTCTTGCTCACCATACAAGTTGATCCAGAAATCCATTTTTTTGCTCTTAAAAACCAAAGATTCCTGTATCAATGAACGCGCATAATTCTGGTCAGAATATTGAAACTCGACCACGATACGCGTATCCTTTGTGATTAGATTACGAGAAGTAAAGACCAGCTCAGATGAATTGTAATCTATAGTATAATCAAACTCCTGACCCCTTTCCAAAAGCTTCCCGTCAATAAATACTTTTTCTGTTCCTGATAGGACAACAATAAAAGGCTCATTCTCTGCCCCTACCAATCTATACGGCCCTTGATTTGCCTCTAAGCCTTGAATAATTTGCCTGTTAAATTTACCCTTAGATAAGGCCCCACTTGTTTGAGTACTCCATTCATTGTTTTTGGCCGTCAACCAGCTATAGTTGAAAGACAAGCCCTGTGCTCTTTTGCGGTAATTCATGAAATACCCCTTTGGTTTTGATAACCAAAAATCTCCAGCAATCAGCTTTAACCGGTCATTGTAGATTTGGATAAAAACCTTGTCAAACTCTTGAAGCTTATTCGTGTTACCGTCAGGTTGAATAGGGATGTTTGCATCAGAAACGGAGGCAAGCATTTTTAGGTCCGGAGAAATATTTCCTGACAGCTCAAGATTGAGTGAGGAATTAATTCCTAAATCCTGATTGTTTCCAAAAGACACTCCCCTTGAAATCGATCCATTTTTATTGAGCTGACTCCCTCCAAAAACATCTTGTACCGAATATGAGTTTTCGATTTTGAACAAGTTATAGTTGTCCTTTTGTTCAGAGTAAATCATGCTCGAGTCTCTTAAACGATATTGTTTCGAAAAGTCCAATGGCAAAACTTTGTATGAAAAAATGAGCGTATCACCTATCGGGTCATTCAGTGTAAATAGAGAACTTGCAAAATCGAGCTTGTATTTGGTGTCAGGGATTACTTGACCCTTATGATATACCTTAAATGAGTTTGGATAAATACTCAGCGTATCAAGGTCCACAGAATCAACTACAAATATTTTTTTTAGCCGGGATGGAGTACTCTGTGCAAACAAACCATGTTGAATCCAAATGAACGTAAGAAAAATAAAAATGAACTTCATCCCAGACATCTTAATAAAGATACAGCCTTGTATTGAAAAACGCTACTTTGAGGATTCCATTGTTCTTATTTGTTGATGTTTTTTTGGAGCACTTTGAAAAGCTCAACCATAGTTCCTTCCTCCAACTTATAATCTGCTTGATGCCCATACTTTTGAAGGCAGTTTAGGGAAGTATTACCCCAAACGATGATGGTGCTGCCTGCTTTGATGGTATTCTGTTTAAAAAATGAATCAATGTTACTAGGGCTACTGAACACATAGATATCACAAGGTTCAATCAGCATGGGAAAATCTACTGTTTTATAGACCTCAATTGTTGAATACTGATTTGGATTAAGATATTTTGTGACAGAAAGTGCCGAAAGATTAGAATGAGGAATCAATACTTTCTTTTCTCCGAGCCATTGAGAAAAATCTTTCGCAACCCGATCGGGATCACCGGCATTTTCAGCAACATAATCACAGGAATATCCCAAGTCAAGAAGCCGTTTTTGAGTTTGTGAACCATTACACGCCAATATGTAAGCTGATAAATCAATCTGACCTGAATCCAGTACAAACTTTGCCGAACGAATACTTGAAAAAAAGATGACCTCAAACGGTGAATTTATTTGAAATGATAAAGGCTCGAAACGAATGAGCGATTCAAAAACCCATTTAATGTTTTGCGAATTCAGGTAATGAGGAATTTCTTCCAATTCAGATTCAGCTTTAGAAATAAAAACGGTCATTAGACCTGCTGGTGTTGTAGATGTTCCACAATCTTTGCTGGAAAATCAGGAGTGTCTTTATATGGGAACCTGAAATATCGAGACGCGTGCATGGCGTAATCTGAATAAGCTACATGAACATATCTGTTGTCACAATACACTCCTAAAGGCAATTGACAACCTCCATCCATTAGCCTCAATACCTCCCGTTCTAAATGAACCAACTTTTGTACCTCAGTATCGTTGATTTTTTGAAGTATTTGATGTAATTCCTTGTCTTGCTCACGAATCTGAATGGCCAAAACACCTTGAGCTGGTGCAGGGACAAACTCATCAGGCGTGAGGTCAACTGTAATTAAATCTGACAAGTCTAGCTTTAATCTTTCAACACCGGCTTTGGCCAACAAAATGGCATCATATTCACCTGACTTGAGTTTCTCTACTCTTGTTGGAACATTTCCTCTTAGATCTTTAATCTCAACGTCAGACCTTAGTGCTAGTAGCTGAGATTTCCGGCGGGCAGCTGATGTACCTACAACCGCTTTTTTCTTAAGTTCCCAGAGTGCATTCGGTGCATGAGCAGATTTTCTGATGAGTAAAAGCTCACAAGGATTTGCACGCTGAGAAACCGCTGCTGTAATCAATCCTTCCGGTGTGCTTGTTTCTAAATCTTTATGAGAATGTACGGCAATGTCAATGTCGTGATTCAATAAGGCAACCTCAATTTCTTTAGTGAAAAAACCCTTGCCTTCTATCTTATCAAAGCTTAAATCCTGTATGCGATCACCCTTTGTTTTGATGACCTGAATGTTTACATGCTGACCAATTGCCTCCAATTGAGCCTTCACATGATTTGCCTGCCACATAGCCAAATCACTACCTCTTGTACCTATTGTTATTGTTTTAACTTGAAGCATTGTTCTTCAGAATAATTTCTTTCGCCAATTTCATGGGGCCACTGATGTATTTCTTTTCAACATAACCCAATACCTTATCGAATACTTCTCGTGTTTCCGGGTCCATGTTTTCAATATCTGATTTAAAAACTTCAGCAACAGCCGTTCTACGAATTTCCTTTACTTGTTTTGGAACTTCTTTCATTGCAAGCTCTACATTGCGTTCCTTTGTCAATTGAATAAATGCAACATTTGCTTCCTCAAGTATTTTTTTAACCTGAATGACCTCCTCTGATCGCACCTTAAGATTATCGCCTGAAACCTTTTGGAGGTAATCAATGGAAACATAATTTGTATTGTACGAACGAACTACTTCCGGGTCAATATCTGAAGGAATAGCTATATCAACTATAGTTTTTCGATCATTATCTCCATTCAATAGTTGTTTATATGTAGATACATCTATCAAATGCTTATCAGCTCCTGTACATGTAAGTAAAATATCGAAACCATCTTGGTAATCACCTAATTCTGCTAATGAATAAGCCTTTCCACCAATATCATTTGCCAACTTTTCAGCATTTTCTATAGAACGATTGAAAACAACAAAGTTACTGTAGCCATGCTTTTTCAGAAACTTACACATCGTGGTATTCGTAAGCCCCGCACCCACGATTACAAATTTAGCATCAAGGGCAATATTCAGATTTCTCAGCTTATGATAAGCAAGAGAAACTACGGAAACCGGTTTTTTTGCAATATTGGTTTCTGTATAAACCTTTTTGGCTGTTTCAATTACTTTTCTGGTCAATAAACGAATGAAATCGCCACTCAATCCGTAAGACTTTGAAGCCTCATATGCCCCACGAACCTGAGTAATGATTTCTCTTTCTCCTACAATCATCGAATCGATTGATGACGCCACCGATAATGCATGCTTGACGGCATCTGCTTTGTGAAACACTTCTACTTTTTGACAAAGCTCTTCGAAGTGTATTCTTTCCATTTCTGGATACAAAAAGGATAGAAAATCTTTACTGGAAATATTTTGGTCTGTAACAAAGGTGAATTCTACCCTATTGCAAGTAGTTAAATACATCATTTCTTTGAAGCCAAAATGAGCCTTTGCCTCTGACAAACGAGCACTTCGATTATCCGCATCAATATGAAGCAAACCTATTTGATTTACATCAAGATTTCTGTGGGTAAAAGCGTGGATATATAATGTCTCTAACACGTATAATATAACTACTTGACAAATATCGGGAGTCACCAAGGAAATATTGTCATAATATTGTCATAACCATAAATTAATTACATATTTATCCCATCACTGAGATTTAAACCAATATGAAAAAAATAGATGCATTATTATTTGACCTTGGAGGTGTACTTATTGATGTAGATTATCATAAAACAATCGATGCTTTTGCTCAATTGGGGGTTCAAAACCCCTCCAGTTTATATAATCAATTTGGTCAAAATCAATTATTCGATCAATACGAAAAAGGAGAAGTGTCGAGTAAATTCTTTGTAGAGCAGCTAAAACCACTGACAAAAAATAATACGAGTGAGTCTGATATTGTTACTGCTTGGAATGCTATGATTGGTGATTTCCCGAATGAAAAGCTTGACTTTATTGCTGAATTATCAAAACAAAATCCTTGCTTTTTATTGAGCAATACAAATGAAATACATCTCAAAAAAGCCATTGAAAATTTACAAAAAACAGCTTTCAAGAATTTAGATGATTTATTTATAAATTGTTATTATTCTCATATTATCGGGAAAAGAAAGCCTGAAGCAGAGACCTTTAAATGGGTTGTTGATCAAATGGGTGTGGAGGCAAATAAAGTGCTTTTTATAGACGATTCTCCCCAACATATTGAAGGCGCAAAAAAGGCTGGATTACAAGTAATTTATTACAAAGAAGCTTCTGATTTATTCAGTATAAGAGATCGAGTTAATTTTCTCTAATCAAATGGATAAAGCCATGCTTCATCCCTTCATCAAATAATAATTTATAAGAATATACCCCCTGCATGAGTTCAGACCCATCAAAGGATTTCCCTGAAAACGGCTCTTCATTTTCTTTATGACTATATACCCTATTACCCCAACGGTCAAAATACATGATTTCATATGCATTACAGGTTTTGAAATACGATTCCAAATCAAAAACATCATTCACCCCGTCACTATTTGGAGTTAATACATTAGGGAAATCAAAATCGTTGAACGAATAGATATTTATAATTTCCAATTCAGTAAAGGATATAGGGGATTCACAGCCATTAATCGTTACCATGACCGAGTATGTACCCATATCTTCAATGTAAGCTGGAAACATCAACGACTCATCCGTTGAACTGAAGCCGTTGGGCCCTGTCCAAGAATAAAAGGCATCCGCATTAGGATTCAAAGAAATTTCTAATACATCCCCTGGACAATCCAAAGGACTGTTGGTTGATACAATTGGAGCGCTTGGTATTGGATGCACAATAAGCTCGTATGTAATGATTGAATCACAGCCTAGAGTTGTGAAAAGGTTAAAGTCGTAGGTTCCAGATGTGGTCATTGTGGTGCCCTCATAGGTAATGGATTCTCCATCACATATCGCTGTATCTATTACGAAAGCATATGCTGGATTGACAGTGAGATCAAGCTGAACTGTGGAATCACATCCAGAAATGGACTGGAGATTTTGTACATATATGCCCGTTGTGTTTATTTCATCAGGTCCAAATTGATATGTTTGGTTTGAGCAAATTGTTTCTACAATATTTATGTCATAGGCCTCATTGACTTCAATTACGGCAACGGTGGTATCACTATTACAACCGTCAACTTGAATGTATATCGAATAATCTCCAGAATTGTCAAATGACAAATCAGGGATAAATGTATTTGCGCTGTTAGATGAGAAGCCATCTGGTCCCTCCCAAAAATAGATGGCATCAGTAACCTCAGTTGTTGATAAGAAAAGTGTATCTGAACTACAAATAGGGTCATTCGTATTGAGGTCAGGCGAAGGAATAGGTGCAGGCTCAGTAATTTCCACTGATGTAATCTCTTCACAAGCACCATCTCTGACATAAACATCATAGTTACCAGGCCCCAACTCATCAAAGCTTGGTGTTGAAGTGTAGGAAATCCCATCCAAAGAGTACTCAAGATTGTTTCCAATTGCTGTAATCTCAATCTCTCCGTCTTCAAAACCATTGCAAGACACATCAAATTTGGTAACTGCTAAAACTTCGAAAGGAATAAATATTGGCGCTGGCGCGTCAAATGTAGGACTACCCTGAGGCACACCATCATAAGCGGCATTTCCTTGAATGTTATTATAGTTGTTATCCATTTTATAATAACCCAATAGATCAGGTTCACCAATTGGATTTAGTAATAAATTCATGTTGAGCCTAATCTGTTGTTCTGTCCTTGCAGTCTGCCAAATTCGAACCTCATCAATTCTTCCTCTAAATTGTTCGGGTCCGTTGGTCCAATTTGACCTGCTCCCGATAGCCACATCCCAATCATTGGTTACAAGATCACCTGTGGCAGGCACTTCATTCACTAAACAACCATCAACATAGTACTTTATCGACGAACCATCATAAGTTGCCGCCACATGATACCAAGTGTTGGTGCTTAAAGTATAGGGGTTAAGACATATATAAAAGTCATTTGTTGTCGTAATCTGAAAACTATTTGGTCGGAAAAGATAATTACAATCTGTAGTGGCATCATGCTTTGAAATGATGTTGGCATTATTCTGCCTCCTCATTACCGCTTCAACGGTAATTTGGTTACCACTTACATCTAAGTCTCCAATATTTACCCATTTCTCCCCTGAACCTTCAACATTGACAACATTTTGAGCTGTCACGTTGGGCGCGAAGAAAATTAGTAAAGTCAATAAAGCATAAATGTACTGATAGAAAATATAGTTAGAAATAAGGATTTTCAATTCAGTATGTTTAGTTCTGCTATATAGACACATCTACTACAAAAATAGTTGCATCTTGCATATAAAATGTAAAAATTGATTTTTTTGTCTACTCGAAGATGTGAATAAACCCAGATAAAGACTTCATTCCGTATGACAAATGGTAGAAATAAACACCCTCAGGAAGTTTTTCTCCAACAAATGAAACACCATTGAAAGATTCTTCTCCTCTCTCTTGTTCAAAGACCTGATTACCCCAACGATCACGAATCGAGAAATTAAATTCCTCACAGTATCCAATATAGTCTTCTACAACAATTTCATCGTTCACTCCATCGTTATTGGCCGTAATTACATTTGGGAATGTAAATTCATCTATTTCAAAGTTTTCTATGCCTAATTCCAATTCTGCTATTTCAGATACACACGAATTCAAAGAATAGTAGGCCGCATATGTACCTTGATTTGTGTAATTCAATTCAAATTCATTGAATGGCTCTTCCGAGAAATAACCATTTGGTCCATTCCAATGGAACTCCGCATTTGGGATATCTTCAATTGTTATTTCAATCAAATCACCAGAACATTGAACAGGACCACTAGATGATACACTTGGAGCATCTAAAAAAGTCACAGATAAATCTAATGTAGCAACAGAATCACACCCTGTATTCATGCTCATTAAAGTAACCGAATGACTGCCCGCATCGTTTAGCGATAATCCATTCCATTCTATTGGTAAATCACTTGAACATGCCACTAGCTCAGAAACACTATATATAATAGGATTGATTGTAATTTCTATTTCAGACTCATCTGAACTAGAATTATATCCAGCTACAGTGTAAATAAAGGTATACGTCCCTGAAGATAATCCTGCTGAACTAAATATTCCAGTTGTTGGGTCCAAAGATCCTGTTGGGTTAACTTCCGAGAAGGTACCATTCGGATCAACATCTGACGATAGTAAGGAATAAAGGTTTATTTGAGTCGCCCCTTCACAAGTCGATGTATTAATATCAATACCAGCATCGGGCTGTAATGGCAAGCTGCAAAAAGAAACGCCTGAAGAGTCAATTACATAATCCCCTTCTAATGTTCCGAACGGACTTGGAAAGCCAGGGTCTGAGCAACAGAGATTTTGATTAAAAAGCTCCGCCGTTGCCGAACCAGTAACATCAACTGCATTGTTATTAGAGTTCATGTTCAATTCACAAGTTTCAATTGTACCTCCGCAATCGATTAAAGCACCATGCGCATAAAATTCATCCGTTAAAGTAATAGTTCCAGAGTTACAAATATATCCATTGGTGTAAACACTTGGAGCGGTAACTGTTGCCTCATTAAAGAAAGTTCCATTAATATTTAAAGTATTTTCCGTTATAAAGTTTCCTTGATTAACTACAACACCAACCGTTGTAACCTCCAATGTATTTGATGTATTGAATACTCCGTTTACTCCCAAAATTAGTGTTCCTTGCACATTCATTGATGAATTTGCACTAACAATGTGGTTAATAATAACCGTATCTCCTTGCTGTATGTTATTGTTTGGGCAGCCATTATCCCAAATAGTGCAATTGTTGTATGAACCATCGCCGATTGTCGTGTAAACAGTTGCATTAGCCGAAAAAATAAGACCAAAGAAAAAGGCAAAAGACCAAAATGCTTTTAGCTTGTTCGTTAACATATTTAGGTTATTCTTCACAATAATTAATTCGCTGTTGAGTTGATAAGACGCGATTCAAACCTTAGAGGTTGCATCAAGTTACATTTTTTTTTGAAGTTATCATAATTAATTACCTCAAAACATGTAGATAACCAGTTTTAGTTACGACCTTATTTGTGGGATTGAACAAACCCAAATCGGGAAAATCAAGATCTAAATACACCTCCATATTCAATGGACTTTTTATTTCCAGAATATAATAATAGACACCTTCGTTAAGTATCTTACCATCTCTTGTTTTACCAGAGAAACTCGAATTAGAAGGACTAACAGGGAATGCCTCATACAGCATAATGTCTTTCGATTGGGAATACACCATATGCCCCCATCTGTTATATAGCTTAAAATCAAAACCCTGACATGGTAGAATGTAATTCTCTATATCAAGTTCATCATTTATACCATCTTCATTGGCAGTAATCACATTGGGGAAGTCAAAATCTATAAAACCGTATTCGACTCCAACCGTAACCACGGAGGTATCAGAAAAACAACCATCTAGGTTGTAGTAGGCAAAAAAATCTTCACTGTACATGTTTGAGAAATACATTGATTCCAGAGTAATCACTTCAGTAGCTTGGTTTGAATTGTATCCAAATTCATTATACCAAAAATAAGTAGCTCCAGGAATCTCCTCCATTGATAATTCTATAGGGTCAAAAAAACAATTTACTGGACTATTGGAAGATAAAATTGGTGCCTCTGGCGTGCTGTTAACAATAAGATTTACTACGACAAAAGAATCACAACCATATTGACTTTGAAACCCAAAATTATAAGAACCTTCCTCTGAAAATGATTGACCTTCATATAACAAGGATTGACCTTCGCAAATTTCAAACTCTTCAGAGGTGTTGTAAACTGGGTGAACAATTAAGTTCAAGCTAACAAGTGAATCACATCCAGCATTTGTTTGTAGCAAAACTTCATATTGTCCAGCTTCATCAATGACCTGCCCATTAAAATCATAGGTTTCACCCTCACAAATAGAGATCTCGAATTGATACTCCTCTACAGGGTTTACTGTGAGATTCAGTGTTATCGTAGAGTCACAACCCAAATCATTTTGAGTTGTATAATCATATGTTCCGGTCTCACTGTATTGAATTCCTCCAAATGCATATGAAGAACCTGAACAAATGGAAGCTTCGATACTTGATTGGAGCTCTGGTAAAACTATTAGATTCAAGGTTACTGTGGAATCACATCCCTGTGAATTTTGGGTAGTGTAAAAATAAGACCCAGATTCATTGTATTCAATTCCTCCTAGATTAAATGTTGCTCCTTGGCATATGATCTCATTTAATTCTGAAGTAAGTTCGGGGTTAACGGTTAAATTCAAAACGACGGTAGAATCACATCCATTGATGTCTGAAAATATCTCCTGATAAATTCCCGATATCGTATAATCATTCGGTCCTAATGTATATGAGTTTCCCTGACAAATTTCTTCAATTAAATTGGTTTGTTGAAGAGGATTTATAGTTACCTCGACGGTATCATAAACAGGACAGGAATTTGGATTTGAGGCTAAAATCGTTTCGACTACAAACTCCTGCACCAAGGGAATATTGGAATTATTTACAATAGTCACTACTGGATCTGAAACAGTGCTGTCATTTAAATTGACTGCGGTATTCCAGGAGTATAAAAACTCTGAATTGTTTGAGGTACCAATTTGTACAGATTCACCACTACATATGGAAATATCTGTTCCTGCATCTGCATCCGCTATATCAGCATAAATAGTTACATCCCGTACACTGTGAACATCTGTTGATCCACCCGTACTTGCCGTAAACCCCATATAACCTACAAAATTCACCGTGTAATTGGCTATTAAATATAAAGTTCCATTTATGGTAACAGTTATTTCTCCATAATTATAGCTGATTTCTGCAGTTGAATAATCTGGTGATCTTAAAAAACTTAATGTACCTCCCACATTATCAATGCTTGTTATTCCTGGAATACATTCATTATATCCAGGGCCACTGTATATTTGAATCCCTGGATTTGGGCCACCGCAATTATTATAAGTATCCAATACTACCTTTATACCATTGGCCGTTGAAGGAATACCAACTCCCCCTCCAGTTACAAATCCTGTCGGTGGCACATCTAAAAAACAAAAGGCAATTCCATCGGCAGCAGAGCCCTCATACATTCTAAAATCAAATTTTACATTCCATTGGTTGCACGTTCCCAAATCGATAGGCTCAGAATAAAAAATAGCACCACTTGTATTATTTACAGCATCTGTTAATATGAGCTCATTGTTGAAATTATCAATATCTCCACCAGTGTTCCCAGTATAAGCAGCTCCTGCGATATTCCAGCCATCAGTAATCATATCAGGGCTGCCTTGTAATTCCGCAAAAATCACTTGACTGATCGAATAACTCGAAGAAAAAATCAGAATCCCGAAAAATAAAAGTCTAGCTTTCATGGCTTTAGTTGCTTACAAAAATCGAAAAAAAAATTACCTAATCTAAACGAACTCAGCCAATTCCATCCATCGTTCTGTTTTTTGATCAATCAAATCCACAACCTCACCAAGCCTTTTACCCATATCATATAGCTCAGCATTTGTACTCGATTCGTCAGAAAGACCCTCCGTTAAATCCGCTTTTTCTAATTCAAGTTTTTCTAAATCAATTTCTAATTGCTTGAACTCCTCATTTTCTTTAAAGCTCAATTTTGTTTTGACCTTGGAAGCTGATTTGTTTTTGTGTTGAGCTTCTTTGATTTGGCTTACAACTTTATTTTCCTTTTCAATTTGCTTCTCTTGTTTTCTAAAATCTGTGTAATTTCCGAGTATATCTTTCACCTCTCCGTCTCCCTGAAATACGAGTAAATGATCGACCATTTTGTCCATAAAATAACGATCGTGAGAAACCACAATAAGACAACCTTGAAAATTTCTCAAATACTCCTCAAGAACAGCCATGGCAAAAATATCTAAGTCATTTGTGGGTTCATCCAAAATCAAAAAATTAGGATTTGACATAAGTACCCGAAGTAATTTCAATCTTCGTTTTTCTCCACCACTCAATTTTCGAACATAATTGTAGTGCATACTCCTAGGGAATAAAAATCGCTCCAAAAGCTGTGCTGCTGATAGCTGCTTTCCTTTTTCAAGAGGTATGAATTCCGCGACCTCCTTAACTACATCAATAACCTTAAAATCATCATTGACTTTAATTAGGTCTTGACTAAAATGTCCAAAAACTACGGTCTCACCTACGATAATTTTCCCTTTATCTATGGATTCTGTACCCAATAACATATTCAAAAAAGTAGTCTTTCCGGTCCCATTTTTTCCTACAATTCCCATTCGCTCTTTTCGTTGAACGTTATACGAAAAATTTTTTAAAATATGTAGCTCTCCAAATGCCTTCCCTATCTTGTGAAACTCGACTATTTTTGAACCTAGACGTTCCATTTTTACGGGAAGATCTAATTCATCCTCATCTAACTTTTGAGATGCCTTTTTTTTGATTTCTTTAAAGGCATCCACTCTTGCTTTTTGTTTTGTTCCTCTAGCTTTAGGTTGTCTTCGAATCCAATCCAACTCCTTCCGAAAAGAATTTCTCGCTTTTTCAATGGAGGATTGCATTTGCTCCTGTCTTTCGGCTTTTTTTTCCAGGTAATAAGAAAAGTTGCCCTTATATTTAAATAGCGACTGTTCAGCCAATTCAAAAATGGTATCGCACACTACCTCCAAAAAATAACGGTCATGTGTAACCATTAAAATGGTTGATTTAGAGGTCGACAAATGGGACTCGAGCCATTCAATCATATCCAAATCTAAATGATTTGTAGGCTCATCTAAAAATAAGAATTCTGCATCCGAAAGCAAGACTTTGATCAAGGCTACCCGCTTTTTTTGACCTCCCGAAAGGTTTTTAATGAGCTGAGTAGCATCTTCTAACTTAAAAACTGATAAAAACTGATTTACTTTTGCCTCCAAGTCCCAAGCATCCATATCTGTTAGCTCCTGAAACAAATTCCCTAGTTTGTTCTCGTCGCCCTTATCAAGAGCCTCATTATACGCTTTAATTAATCTCAGCTTTGGTGATTCATGATCATAAATCACCTCATCTATGGTTTTATCTAGAGGGAGATTCTCAGATTGCTCCATAAAAGCTACTTTGATATCCTTTCTAAAAACAATCTTTCCCTCATCGTACTGCTCCTTTTCCATAAGGCAATTCAATAATGTGGTTTTCCCCGAGCCATTTTTGGCTACAATGGCCACTTTTTGCCCTTGATCGATTCCAAATGAAACATTCGAGAACAACATGCGCTCTCCAAATGATTTTGTCAAGTTCTCAACTGAAAGGAAATTCATTATTATTAAATCAATATTTCACGAAGTTAGGAGAATACTTCATTCAACGAATGAACAAAATGTTTGAAGATGAAAATTTATAAAATATCCTTACTTTAGATATTACTAATTGTGTATAATCAATCTAATCCTATGAATAAAATTATAAGCCTACTGTTCATATTTACTTCTTTCTTCTCTTTTTCACAAGCACCGGAAGGAATAAATTACCAAGCTCTCGTTAGAGATAATAATGGTAATCCTTTATCCAATACTAACGTTGGTATAAAAATCAGTATTTATCAAGGCA
>QOQC01000039.1 GCA_003331365.1 Flavobacteriales bacterium
TCGAAAATGATGCGTTATTTGAAAAAATTAGAGAATAAGGATCTTTCTTTAGTACATAGTATGATTCCATTGGGTTCATGCACTATGAAATTAAACGCCGCCTCTGAGCTTATCCCGATTTCGAATCCCGCTTTTGGTAACCTTCACCCGTTTGCGCCAATATCGCAAGCTCAAGGATATTGGGAAATTTTTAAGGATTTGAGGGATTACTTGTGTGAGTGTACGGGCTTTGCAGGAATATCACTACAACCCAATTCGGGAGCTCAAGGGGAATATGCTGGTTTAATGATTATTAAGGCATATCACGAATCTCGTGGAGATCATCAACGAAAAATTATGATCATACCCTCATCAGCACATGGCACAAATCCTGCCTCTGCTGTTATGGCAGGTTTCCAAGTTGTGGTTACGGGGTGTGATGAGAACGGAAACATCAATGTAGATGAGCTTAAGAAAGTAGCAGAGGAAAATAAAGATACACTGGGAGGTTTAATGGTTACCTATCCTTCCACTCATGGTGTGTTTGAGGAGGCCATCAAAGAAATTACCGGAATCATTCACGAAAATGGTGGACAAGTGTACATGGACGGTGCAAATATGAATGCACAGGTTGGGATTACAAGTCCAGGAAATATTGGTGCTGATGTATGTCACCTGAATTTGCACAAAACATTTGCTATTCCTCATGGCGGAGGAGGTCCCGGAATGGGTCCAATCGGTGTTGCTGCTCATCTTACACCATTCCTTCCGGGAAGTGTATTAATTGAATCTGGAGGAGAAAAGGCAATAAATGCCATTTCTGCCACTCCTTTTGGAAGCTCATTGATTCTTCTTATTTCCTATGGTTATATCAAAATGTTAGGAGCTAAAGGATTGAAGGAATCCACAGAAATTGCCATTTTAAACGCAAATTATATAGCCAAAAAGCTTGAAAACCACTACCCTATTTTATACAAGGGGAAAAACGATACAGTAGCACATGAAATGATTCTTGACTGCCGTGAATTTAAGAAAACGGCAGAGGTAGAGGTTGCCGATATTGCCAAAAGACTTATTGACTTTGGCTTTCACGCGCCAACTGTTTCATTCCCAGTTGCAGGAACATTAATGGTAGAACCTACTGAATCAGAGGATAAAGAAGAGCTTGATCGTTTTGTTGAGGCCATGATTAAGATTCGAGAAGAAATTCGAGAAATAGAGAATGGTCACGTGGATAAAATGAATAATTTACTAAAAAATGCACCACACACGGCAAATTGCATCATCAATAAAAATTGGAATGCTTCGTATTCGCCTCAAGAAGCGGCTTACCCACTCCCATACCTAGTGGATAATAAATATTGGGTACCGGTTAGGCGTGTGGATAATGCTTTTGGAGATCGCAACCTGATTTGTTCTTGTCCAAGCGTTGAAAGTTACGTACATTTAGACTAAATGAAATTAGATATATTAGCCTTTGGTGCACATCCTGATGATGTAGAAATTTCTATGGGTGCGAGCCTATTAAAGTATGCTGAAGAAGGAAAAGCTATCGGAATAGTTGATCTCACAAAAGGAGAACTTGGAACGCGTGGCAACGCCGATTTACGAACGGAAGAAGCGGAAAGAGCTGCTAATATGTTGAATCTTAAAAGCCGAAGCAACTTAAACCTTGGAGATGGTTTTTTTGATGTTTCCAAAAAAAATAAATTGAAAATCATCGAGCTTATCCGATTACATCAGCCAGAACTTATTTTTGCCAATTCCCTTAAAGATCGACACCCTGATCATGGAAGAGCCGCCAAATTAGTAGCTGAGTCGAGCTACCTCTCTGGCTTGGATAAAATAAAAACAACGCACAATGGTATCCCACAAGCTAAATATAGACCTCGTATGGTATTGCATTATATACAGGATTTCTATTTGACTCCTGATGTTATTTTTGATGTAAGCTCACACGGTGAGAGAAAAGTGGATCTGATAAAATGTTACAGCAGTCAATTTTATGACCCCAACTCAAAAGAGCCGAATACTCCAATATCTGGTGAAGAGTTTTTCAGTTATTTAGAAGGACGCATGTTGACCTATGGAAGAGAATTAGGTGTAAAATATGGTGAAGGGTTTAATATAGATAGAACTTTAGGTACATCAGATTTATTTTCTCTGAAATAAGCTTAGTGGTGAACCTCTGTAATCTCCTCAGGATTGTGCTTGTGTTTAAATAATAAAGTAAAAAGTACCGCTATTATCAAGGCATAAATAGCAAAAGCCAACCACGCCCCTTTCCAATCTGTTGAGCCATTTGACAATATAAAAAATTCATTAATAGCCCAGCTGCTTACGATGGTACCTAAATAAGCTCCAAATCCATTTGTCATCATGACAAATACACCTTGCGCACTTGAACGAATAGATGCGTCCGTGGATGTTTCAACAAATAGTGATCCAGAAATATTAAAAAAGTCAAAAGCCATTCCATATATTACACAAGAGAGCAAAATCATCCACAAGCCATCTGCGGGATTCCCGTATGCAAATAATGCGAAACGCAAAACCCATGCAATCATAGAAAAGATCATTACTTTTTTGATTCCAAACTTTTTTAGAAAAAATGGAATAGCCAAAATAAACAGTGTTTCCGAAACCTGTGAAATAGACATTACAATGGTGGAATATTTGACAACAAATGAATCTGCATAAGCAGGGATTTCCTTAAAGCTATCCAGATAAACATCACCATACATATTCGTCAATTGAAGAGCTCCTCCCAGAAACATAGAAAAAATAAAGAATAGGGCCATCTTATAATTGGCAAATAACTTAAACGCTTTGAGTCCAAGCATTTCTAACCAGCTCGAATCAGCGCTAATGGAACGTTGTGGAGGGCATTTAGGGAGTGTAAATGAATAAATTCCTAGAAGAATGGCCACAACTGCAGCGATATAAAACTGGTCTCCATTTGCCTTACTTCCAGTAAGATTGGTCACCCACATGGCTACAATAAAGCCAATGGTCCCCCACACTCTTATTGGAGGAAACACCTTTACCACATCAAAGTTATTGGTCTTTAAAATATTGAATGAAACTGAATTAGAAAGGGATATCGTTGGCATATAGCAAAGCATTGCAGCGAGAATATAATAATATAAAACACCTGGATCAGCAACACTTGGGACAAAAAATAATATGGCTCCATAAAAAATATGTAGAAAGCCATAAAGCCGTTCTGCATTCATCCATTTATCTGCAATTACCCCAACTATTGCTGGCATAATTAGTGAAGAAATAGCCAAGGTTGAAAAGACGGCTCCAAACTCTGGAAAAGACCATCCTCTTCCTTCAATGCAATATGTGCCGATGGTAATGAGCCAGGCCCCCCATACATAAAATTGGAGGAAACTCATTATAATTAATCGAAGCTTAATCGACACCTTAAGATCTTTTCTTTATTTCATCACGAAGCTTAGATGCAAGCTCATAATTCTCGTTTTCAAGTGCCTCTTGAAGCTGTTTTTCAAGGTCTTGAATGGAATCATTTACCAAGGAGTTCAGCTCTTGTTCTTCCTTAAATACATCCTCTTCTTCCTTGTAAATAGAATCACTCTCAAATGCATCTTCTTGATCACTCGTTATCCCAGCTTCTTCCAATACATTAGACAATGTGAAAATGGGACTATTGAAGCGGACCCCTACCGCAATGGCATCTGAGGTTCTCGAATCAATTTCAGAAATGGCACCCTCTTTTTCACAGATCAACTTCGAATAAAATACACCTTCAACAAATTTGTATATGAGTACCTCTTTTATAATCACATCATAAGAAATACAAAAGGATTTTATCAAATCATGGGTCAATGGTCGATTCGGAATCATTTTCTCGAGTTCTACTGCAATTGCTTGTGCTTCAAATCCTCCGATAACAATAGGTAGTTTTCTTTTACCAGCTGCCTCTGATAAAGTTAACACGTACGACCCAGACTGAGTCTGACTGTAAGCAATTCCTGATATTTCTAATCTAACCTTTTGCATTTATGACTAACTATCTTCCTTTAAGATAATACTTTTTTATGAAGCTTTAAACTTTTTAACGGCCTCGTTAAGTCTTGGTACAACTTCAAAAGCATCACCAATTATTCCATAATCCGCAGCTTTAAAAAATGGAGCTTCAGGATCAGTATTTACAACAACAATTACTTTAGAACCATTGACTCCAGCAAGGTGCTGTATTGCTCCTGAAATTCCAATAGCAATATATAAATTAGGTCGAATGGCAACTCCCGTTTGCCCTACGTGCTCGTGGTGTGGTCGCCATCCAATATCTGCAACAGGTCTAGAACAGGCTGTAGCAGCTCCAAGTGAGCTCGCCAATTCCTCTACCATTCCCCAATTCTCTGGACCCTTTAGCCCTCTTCCCGCTGAAACCACAAGTTCTGCTTCGGGTAAAGGAATTTCTCCATCAGGTTTTTTAGTTGAAAGTACTTTGATCGCTGGGGCTCCAGCATCACATGAGATTTCATCTACGCCACATGAAGCTCCGTTTTCCTCTGGCTGCAAGCTATTGGGTAAGAGCGAAATAATTTTAATTTCTGTATTGACTTTTACTTTTCCTAAGGCCTTCCCTGAAAAAACATTTACGTCAATACACCCATCAGTATCCGGTAAAGAGATGGCTCCAGAAACCAATCCTGCTTTTAAACGGACAGATAATCTGGGAGCAACTGATTTCCCAAATAAATCATGAGAAAAAATCACTGTATTTACATTGTTTTGAGCAACAGTTGAGGCAATTAAGTTTATTACTTGTTTTTGATCTTCCCCATCTATCGCTCGATCAACCAATACTTTTGATGCACCATATTGACCAAGAGTTGACAATTCATCAGCAGAAGCTCCTCCATTTGTTAAAGCAATTACGTCTCCTAATTTTTTACCGTAGGTAATGGCTTCATAAGACGATTTTGAAATACCATTACTTGAATTTATATATACTAAAATCATTTTAAAAAATTTAAGAGTTAAATTACTTTGGCCTCGTTGTGTAACAATTCAACCAATTCATCCATGTTTTCTGGATCAATCATTTTTACCGCAGACTTTGCATTCGGTAAGGAATATGATATAAATTCAGTTAAATCTTCAATTTCTTTAGCCGGAACCACATTTAAAGGCTTTGTCCTTGCGGCCATTATACCTCTCATATTTGGTATTCTTTGTTCTGCCATACCTTTGGCACAGCTTATAACCGCAGGCGCACTGAGTTCAACAACTTGTAAACCTCCTATTATTTCGCGTTCTACTGTTAAGGTATTTCCTTCCAGATCTAGTTTTGATGCTAAAGAAACAAATGGCATATCTAATGCTTCAGCAATCATACCTGCAACCTGTGAACCATTGTAGTTGATGGTTTCTTTTCCTGCCAAAATCAAATCATAGGCATTTTCTTTGGCAAAAGAGGCAATTTGCATTGCTGTATAATAGGCATCTTTGGGTTCTGCATCAATACGAACTGCGTCATCAGCACCGATAGCCAACGCTTTTCTAATCACAGCATCGTCACTAGCTCCTCCCACAGTAATTATGGTTACCTGACCACCCCCAGCTTCTTTAATTTCAAGTGCTCTTACTAAAGCATACCATTCATCATATGGATTCACAATGAATTGCACACCGTTTTCGTCAAACTTCGTATTTCCTTCTGAAAAAGCAATTTTCGACGTCGTGTCGGGAGCCTTGCTTATACAAACCAATATTTTCATTTTATTATCCTTTAAAGTGTTGCAAATTTACTGAATTATCTTTGAGAATAAAAGGTGAGAATTTAGTATTTGCATAATTCCCTCAACTATACTGTAAATAAGCAAATTGAGAACAACAATGAAGAGAAAAAAGTAATCAAAGCGACCTTTTTTAGCTCTGCGTCATACTCATCAGGTTCTTTAATCTTAATTATTCTGATTATATGAGGATAGAACAAAATCGGAGGTAAAAGAGAAATGACAAAAATCCAATTGCCTGTCATACCTGAGTGAATACCTGCTGATATGAGCCAAGTTATAAAACCAATAATCACCAATGAAAGATGATAAATTTTCGCACCATTTCGTCCCATTTGAACGGCCATGGTCTTTTTACCTGATTCTCTGTCATTTTCAATATCCCTCATGTTGTTGAGATTGAGAACAGCCGTACTCCAACAACCAATGCTTATGGCAGGATAGACTAAAATTAAATTCCAACTTAAACCAAATAAAAAATATACCCCAAAAACGCTTAATAAACCAAAAAAGAAAAAAACCATCATGTCACCAAAACCATAGTATCCATATGCAGACTTTCCAATGGTATATAATATTGCTGCAGCTATTGACAATAAAGCTAAACCTACATATATCCATATCATGGATTCGGTCAAGTAGGGCGCACTAAAATGAATTAAAAACAAAGCGGAAGCAAACGAAAGAATAGCAACAATGATAACGGCAATTTTCATCTGATGTTGTGAAATAATACCCGACTGAACAGCTCTCTCAGGGCCTATACGGCGTTCGTTGTCTGTTCCCTTTTGAGCATCGCCTAAATCATTCGCAAGATTCGATAGAACCTGGAACAAAATAGTCGTTGAAACGGCTAAAGTAAAAATTCTCAAATCCCAGCCACCAAGGCTAAAGGCAAGTCCTGACCCAACAATAATTCCAGATAATGATAAGGGGAGTGTTCTTAATCTCAATGCCCCAATCCATGCCTTTGTTCTCATGACCTTACAAATCTACAAATAAGAAACAATCAAAATATTCGATAGTTTCGAACAAATTCATAATTTTACGAACCCAATCGGGATGTAGCTTAGTCCGGTTAAAGTGCGCGTCTGGGGGGCGCGAGATCGGTGGTTCGAATCCACTCATCCCGACTTGATATGAGAGTGCCGTTAATACGGCACTTATCATTTAAATAAATAGGCCCAAAAGATCATCTAAAAACATGAATAAGTCCATCAAGAATCAAGAACAAATTTTACGAAAAATGGGAATTGATGCGCTTAATTCAATGCAGGAAAAAGCGTATATGGCAATTTCAAATAATACGGAGGCTTTGATTCTATCACCGACGGGATCAGGGAAAACATTGGCCTTCCTTTTGCCTTTATTGGATCGTTTAGATTCGAATAATAATGAAACTCAAGTATTAATTTTAGTTCCAACTCGAGAGCTGGCCATTCAAATTGAACAAGTCGTTAGAGATATGGGGACAGGCTACAAAATTAATGCTGTTTATGGAGGAAGGTCTGGTTCAAAAGAAAAAATAGAGTTGATGCATACACCTACAATTTTGGTAGGAACCCCTGGTAGAGTTGCTGACCATATAAGAAGAGGCCGAATCACCTTAAACAGTATTAAAAATCTCGTAATTGATGAGTTTGATAAGTCTCTTGAAATAGGATTTGAAAAGGAAATGAAAGAGATTGTCTCCGCTCTTAATTCATTAGAACGAAAAATACTTACCTCCGCAACTTACAAAGAAAAGGTTCCGGAGTTCATTAAATTCAATAAACCATTTACATTGGACTTTTTGGTTGAAGACTCCAAAGCTCTTGACTTATATTGGGTGAATGCTCCAAAAAATACACTCATTACCCTTGTTCATGTTTTGGAACAATTTGGCAATAAAAGTGGTATTATTTTCTGCAATTTTAAAGACACTCTTTATGGCGTTTCAGCGTATTTAAATGAAAAAGATATTGAGCATGCCAATTTCTATGGTGGCATGGAACAAATAGATAGGGAGCGCAGTCTCATTCAATTTAGAAATTATTCTCAAAGAATATTATTGGCAACAGACCTAGCATCACGCGGTATTGATATCCCTGGCATAGATTATATCATTCATTACGAAATGCCTACGCGTCAGGAGGAGTTTACACACCGAAATGGACGTACCGCTCGAATGAATGCAAATGGTGTCGCCATATGTATTAAAGGAAAAAATGACCGTATACCTGAATATGCAAAGGATATAAAAACAAAGAAAATCACCAATGGAAATGGCATTCCAAAAAGCGAATGGCAAACTTTATTGATTTCTGGTGGTAGGCGCGATAAAATTTCCAAAGGAGATATTGCTGGGCTATTTATGAAAAAAGGAAATCTAAATAGCAAGGAAATTGGACTTATCGAAATAAAAAGCGATTGTGCTTTTGTGGCTGTTTGCAATTCAAAAGCTGATGAAATATGCCAAAAACTAACGAATCATCGACTCAAAAAGAAAAAAATTCGAATTCAAAAAATTTAATTGACCTTTGCTTAATGACACTCTTTAAAAAAATCACGATTTATTTCATGGGATTGGCATATATCTATGTAGGTATTCGACACTTCGTTGATCCAGATTTTTTCCTAGAAATTATGCCCGATTATTTGCCTTACCATTTGGAGGCCGTTTATATCAGTGGGATATGCGAAATAGTTTTGGGATCTATGTTATTATTCAAAAAATATCGCTGGATTGCCGGATGGGGTCTGATTCTTCTATTGATTGCCGTATTCCCGGCCAACATTTATCTTGCTCAAAACGAAAGTGCACAACATGCCATTCAAATAAGCGAAACCGCAGCAATAATTAGATTACCGTTTCAGGCCTTATTTATAGGTTTGGCTTACTGGCACACAAAAGATTAATCCTTTATTTCGTAATTACAAATCGAATCCTTGAGAGGTTCCCGTTCTGTTTTGCCTCAAGGTAATATAGACCCTCAGAGGCATTCAGCACATTAACTTCTTCAACTTGTGATTGAATGATACCATCATATATTGCTCTTCCGTGAAAATCAAAAATGGTGTAAGCAATTCCTTTGTCCATTCCTTCAATGAAAAATTGACCACCATTTGGATTTGGATAAACACGTACTCCATTAGCAGAAAGATTATTCAAGTCAGCACAAGCCTCGACTGTTATACTTATTGAAGTATTTCCTGTACACCCATTGAAATCAGTATAACTGGCTTCTATAACGTGGACACCAATACCCGCAATACTAGGGTTAAATGATGTTCCTGAAATACCGCTCCCTGAAAAAGACGTTCCCGTTGGAGAGCCTGTAAGTTGCACATTTGCATCGTATAAACAGACGACATTATCATCATCGTTAGTTGTTACAGATACCTCAGGTATTTCATTTACAATAACCGTTTGAACAGCAGAATTAGATCCAAATGCATTGGTTACTTCTAAAGTAATCACGTAGGTTCCTGGAGCATTAAAAGTATGAGTGGGGTTTTGTGCATTCGAGGAATTTCCATCTCCAAAATCCCAATTCCAATCTGTAGGTTGTTCCGTTGAAAAATCAGTGAATAGAATTTCTTCACCATCACACAACTCGAATGATGAAGGTGTGAAAGAAGCAACAGGGGCAGTCCCTTGCGGAGGCTCGCTGTAAAACACCTTGAAGTCATCAAAGTAAAATCCATCTTCACGAACTCCACCGTCAGATTGTAATCTAAAGCGAACTTTAATGGTTTCACCAAGGTAATCACTCAATGATATCTCTTCAAGAACCCAATCTGCGAAAGCTCCTTCATAAACAGGACCTCCCTCTGGTTGAACACTTCCGTTCGCACTAGTACCAGGAACAGTGTAGTTTCCACATTGACCAATCCAAGAGTTTCCTCCATCTGTTGACACTTGAAATTGAACGTAATCATAATCAGCCTCAATATCCCATTTTGCATAAAATGAAACCTTCGCTGATACTGCATTTGTTAAATCGATTTGATCATTGTATGTGAAGTTTTTTGTTTGATTATTGGCATAATTACCATTTGGAGAATCTGCAAATGATCGATTTGGAGAAACATAAGTGGCATTCGTAGTGCCCCAATTTCCTGTCCAATTGTTGGTGTTACTCGCATCGTCATAAATCTGAAGGGTAATTGCACCAAAGGTTTTTACTATGGTATCTTTCTTTACCCACAAACCATTATCTGTCTTGAGGATAAATTTAATTTCATCCCCAAACTGAATGGCAGGGTTTAATGCATAAGATATTTCACCTGCTTGATCTTCCAATACGTTTAGATTGTAATTTACAGCAGGACCAACAGAAACAATATTAGTCAATGGCTCAATAGATACTGTTACTTGTCCAGATTCGCGACCATATCTTTTTGCCGTATGACTGAAATTACCATTTACAACGGCTATTGATGAAGGGTCTGAATCTTTTACGACTACATAATTACGGGACATGTGGGCCAATACCAAATTGGGGAAAACAAAATCTTTACAAGTTGGATCGATATCCGATGACGCAGGCCAAAACGAAGTTCCGATCTCTGGTGTATGGGCAAAAATGGTGTCTTTCTCGCCTACTCCAATATCTACTTTATACATGTAGTCATCAGAGTCACCTGATGCAGGATAAAGTCCTGAACTTTTGAAAGCCGCATATCCATTCAACTCTGTCATGTGATTGGTATACTCTTGAAAATAATCGTGATGATCAGCAAATTCTGCATCGGTAGTCCCTATTGGAAATAAAATGCTTGGCCCATATGTATGTGCATTAAATGCCATTTCAAAATCGTAAGTTTCAACCAGCCATTTCATGGCTTGAGATTCTGGCTCTGAAAAAGGACCCGTACCAGGATAAGTATCATTATTTTGATTAAAACTCACCCCTGTTGTTCCCCATCCGTATGAATAATTTCTATTCAGGTCAATTCCATAACCGCCACGTCTGTTTTTTCTCCACATCCCTCCACCATTGGGGTTCGTGACTTCGTTATATACGTATCCATCGGGATTCAAACATGGAACAAAAAACATTTGCGTATGATCAACTAAGTAGGTTACTTCATCGTTCGTTCCATAATTTTCAAGGATATACCACATGTAGAATATGGTTTGTACCAAGCTCATTGGCTCTCTAGCATGGTGAATGGCAGTGTATAGTACATTTGGCTCATCCATTTCATTTACACTTGGATTATCTGAAATTCTTACATGATAAATGGGTCGATTTTCAAAGGTTTCAAAGTTTGAAATGGGACTTTTTTGTGTAATTAAATTGGGGTATTGAGCATACATGTCATCCAATTCCGCCAACATTTCATCATAAGTCAAATATCCTCCCATAGAACCTAAATTAAAATTTGAAGGAGTTTGTGGTGAGAATGACCCTGAACCACTATTGGAACCAGAACAATCTTCATTTTTTAATTCTACACCGCTTGGTTTTGCCAATCGGTCTAAATAAAATTCTTGGACATCATCAATCTGTACCTCATATGTGTATCCATACGTATTTAGGATTTCGATTTCCTGCTCTGAAAAATCAGAAATCAAAAAAGTTCCTTTCTTACGAATTCCGTGATCTGTAGGAACTCCCAAGCTAGAAAGATTCATCAATTCTTGCTCACTAGCAAAGACTTTTACACGAGAATATTTTTGGGCTGAAAAAAATTGAATTGTAGAAAGAAAAATAGTTAAGGTCAAAATGAATTTCATAGGTGCTTTTGGTTGATTTTCACAAAGGAAATAAAAATGGTACGAATTGGCAACAAACGTGGCATATATCTTGTTCATTATAAGCAACTAATTTGAAAATCAGTAGTTTATATAATAGTAATGCTGATAATTCGTTGTAACTTAGCTAAACATGACTAAATTCCTTATTTTCTTTGCTCTTTTGTGGAGTTCATTTTCAATAGGTCAAGATATTTGGATGACGCCTAATCAAGGTCAATGGAATTCACAAATAGACTATGCTGTAGATTTGGCACAAGGAAAGCTATATCTAGAAGAGGATGGTATGTGTTTTTTTCTCACTGATGTAATGACTCACGATCATTCACATGAACACGAAGAATTACACTCAGAATTAAGGTATCACGCGATAAAACAACACTTTATTGGCTCCAAAATAGCCATGCATAATGGTGAAGGTAAATCTGTGCATTATAATAACTACATTTTAGGAAATAACCCGAGTAGCTGGAAAAGAAAAGTATATTCTTTCAATGAAGTTACCTACTCAAACTTTTATGATGGGATTGACCTTATTTACATTGGACAAAGTGGGCAATTGAGCTACAACTTTAGGATCCAACCTGAAACAAATACAGACATTATTGCATTTAATTTTGACGGTGCTGAATCTGTCAGTATTAAAGATGGAAAACTAATTATTGGTCATCGATTTGGTGCCATTTATCAGTCCAAACCCAAAGCTTGGGAAATTGACGAAAATGGCAATAAGAAGCAAAAAATATCGGTTGAATATATTATTAACAATGACATCATCTCTTTTAACTTCCCCGAAGGATATGACAAATCAAAAAGTATATTTATTGATCCCAGCCTAACTTTTTCTACTTTTTCTGGTTCAACTACTGACAATTGGGGATTTACGGCAACACCTGATCTTTATGGGAATTTATTTGGTGGAGGTATTGTATTTGGAACAGGCTATCCGACAACAACTGGCGCTTATGACGTTACTTTTAATTCAGGTTCTGGCTCTTTTCCAATGGACATAGCCATTTCAAAATTCAATGCAGACGGCACCTCTTTATTGTACGCTACATATGTTGGAGGAAGTGGTAATGAAACACCGCATAGTATTGTTTGTGCTGACAATGGAGAACTCTTTATTTATGGAATTACTTCATCTACTGATTTCCCCATGGCTGGTAGTCCATTTGATAACAGTTTTAATGGAGGACCTTTCCATAGTGAAAACTCACTTTCATTTGACGGAACAGATATTTACATTGCTCGATTAAGTGCAGACGGGTCCAATCTTTTATCATCAACTTATATTGGTGGAACTGATACTGATGGTTTAAATGTAGGGAACTTACATTATAATTACGGTGATCAATTTAGAGGAGAAATCACGCTTGATGGCACTGGAAATGTTTATGTATCCAGTACTACATACTCCTCGGACTTCCCAGTTAATAATGCCATTCAAGGATTCTTGAATGGTTCTCAAGATGCGATATTAATGAAGCTCCCTCCTACTTTAAACACCCTCACTTGGTGTACCTATTTTGGAGGATCAGGAATTGAAACTGGAAATTCGGTCCAAGTAAATGACGATATAGGTTCCGTTTGTATTGCAGGTGGGACAAATTCGAGTTCTCTGCCTTTTAATTCTGGACATGATCTAAGCTTTAACGGAGGTTTATCGGATGGTTATGTTGCAAAATTCAATAGTACAACAGGCGCAATTTCTTCAGGTACATTTATGGGGCTCGGTGAATATGACCAAACCTATTTTGTGCAATTTGATGTAGATAATGCTATTTATGTATATGGCCAAACTGAATCAGATTGGACGATTACTCCAGGGTGTTTTGGTTCTCCTAGTTCAGGACAATTTATTAGGAAATATGATTCGAATCTGAATACAATTGAATGGACAACAACAATTGGAGCCGCAACTGGTCATGTAGAAATTTCACCTACTGCTTTTTTGGTTTCCGATTGTTATGATATTTACATGGCGGGTTGGGGAGGCACATTGAACTCTAATGGCGCGGCCTCTTTTTCTACCACAAATGGATTCATAACAACAGTAGATGCCCATCAAAATCAAACTAATGGAAGTAACTTTTATATCGCTGTTCTTGATGAAAATGCACAAAATTTAAAATATGCGACATTCATGGGAGGCATGAACAGCAGTTCTAACCATGTTGATGGTGGCACCAGTAGATTCGATAAATCGGGAAGAATTTATCACGCTGTATGCGGAGCGTGTGGAGGAAACAATTTTGGTTTCACAACTACACCGGGAGCATATGCGGAAGAAAATGTCAGTAATAATTGCAACATGGCAACATTTAAATTTGAGCTAAGTAGTATTGAAGCAGCAGCAGCGCAACCTGCTCCACTTATATGTATTCCACAGTCTGTTTTATTTTTGAATGACAGCCAAAATGGAAATGCGTATTTCTGGGACTTTGGAGATGGGAACACCTCAACAGAAGAAGAACCGATTTATCAATATACTGAGCCAGGTTCTTATGAAGTACAATTGGTTGTTTACGATACTACAGGATGCTTTAGCTCGGATTCTGTAACTCTAATCGTGGACATAGGAGCATTTAGTGGAGGAGTCGTTGATCCAGTTACACCGATATGCCCGGGTGAATCATACCAGCTGGAGGCTTTTGGAGGACAGTTTTATGAATGGACCCCTTCAGGATTGTTAGATGATCCTAGTTCATCTACACCTACAGCCACAATTGATCAAACCACAACATTTTCAGTAACGGTTTCCGATACCTGTGGTTCAGAAACATTAGAAGTAACATTGGAGGTATTCAATAATTCAATATCTATATCCCCTGAAACTACTGTTTGTGTTGGGAATAGTACTCAATTGGAAGTATTTGGAACAGGAACAGTTGAGTGGAATCCGCCAATTTATTTAAACGACCCAAATTCTTTTACTCCAATCTGTACACCAGATACGAGTATCACCTACATAGCGACTATCACCACTGATAATGGTTGTGTTAATGAAGACACAACTTCGGTTACTGTATTTTTTGACGCTCCAATCCCCATTTTGGATGATAATGTGGAGCTTTGCCTTGGAGCTCAGGCTCCAATTATTGTTGGTGGTGGAGATTACTATAATTGGCTTCCTGACCCATTTATCGTTTCCTCAGACGGTGCCGCTGCTGTAATCAATCCAATAGAAAATCAATGGTTCTATGTTGAAGTTGGAAATGCATGTGGAACAATTATCGATTCCATTTATGCAAGTGTTATTGAAATTGAAATTTCAGCAGGGAATGATACCATAATTTGCCCGAAAGAGCCCGCTTATTTATGGGCTGAAGGTGCAACATTTTATGAATGGCAACCCTCAGGAACTGTAATTAGTCAATTTGGAAATGAGGTAACAGTTATTCCCAATTCAAGTACAAATTATATGGTGATTGGTATCGACGAAAATGGCTGCTTCGATACTGCTTATGTGTATGTTGCTTTATACCCCTACCCTTCTTTTGAGACCACAAATGATGTAATTGCCTTTTACGGAGATGAAATCCAGCTTGAGGCGTATGCAGATCAAGCAGGTTCTTTTGTTTGGTCTCCTACAGAATATTTGTCTTGCATACACTGCTTCAACCCAATTGCAACACCAAACCAAGAAATCACCTATGAAGTGACCTTCACTGATCTCAATGGCTGTTCTTCGGAGGAGTATATAACAATAAGCTATGATGCTGTTGTATATGTGCCCAATACTTTTACGCCAGACAATGATGGAATAAATGATGTATTTGAAATTTCAGGTGGAAATTTATTGGAAATGGAATGTTTGATTTTTAACCGATGGGGGGAGTTGATCCATACTATGAAATCTCCCAATGATCATTGGAATGGAACCTATAATGGTGTAAATTGTCAAGATGGTACTTATATTTGGAAATTAATTTACACTGATTTCACAAATAAAGAGTATGAGCTCAGTGGACATGTGAATCTAATAAGGTAAACCTAACTACACATATGGGAGCTAAAGTACAATCGTTCCAATTCAATCCATTTCAAGAAAACACCATTGTTGTATACGATCAAGAGAAAAACTGCGTTATTATTGACCCAGGCTGTTATGAAAAACACGAGGAAGATCTGTTATTTAATTTCATTGAAGATCATGACCTTAAACCATTAGCTCTTCTCAATACACACGCGCATATCGATCATATTCTTGGGAATTCAGCAGTTAAATCCACCTACAATATTCCCTTTTATTTGCATCAAAAAGACCTCAATACACTTCAAGCTGTAGCTTCTTATGCCCATGTGTATGGCTTTGAAAAATACAAGATTTCCCCTGAACCTGATCAATTCTTTCAGCACGAAGAAGCATTGACTTTTGGTGAAATTTGCTTTAAAATATACCATACACCAGGACATGCTCCAGGTCATGTTGTTCTGTATAACGAAGCAGACAAATTTGTAATCAATGGCGATGTGCTTTTTAATGGGAGTTTTGGAAGAGTTGATTTGCCAGGAGGTGACCTAGAAACCTTAAAAAACTCTATTTTTGACATTATGTTTCAGCTTCCTGATGATACAACTGTATATTGTGGTCATGGCCCTGAAACTACAATTGGAAAGGAAAAAAAGGACAATTACATACATCAATTTTAGGCGTGAACATAGCAATCAATTGTAGACACCTCATTTCAGATAAGCTTGAAGGCTTTGGTAATTATACTTTAGAAATCAGTAAGCGAATATGTCAAAATCATCCTGAACATCAGTTTTACTTATTTTTTGATCGACCCTTTTCTGAGGAATACATCTTCAGTAAAAATGTTCACCCTGTAATCATCGGACCTATTACAAGACATCCGATACTAAATGTGATATGGGGAGGTATTTCATTAAAAAGGGCACTTCGTCGTTATCGAATTGATTTATTTTGGTCGCCTGACGGAATTTGTAACCTAAGAACAAAAATACCTCAGGTAATTACAATTCATGATTTGAATTTTGAACACAACCCCAAAGATTTACCTTGGTTTGTTCGAAATTATTATCGGATTTTCTATCCTCGATTTGCCAAAAAAGCTGAACAGGTGATTAGTGTTTCAGAATATTCTAAAAAGGATATTATTAAAACATATGAGCTTGCTGAAGAAAAAGTAAGTGCTATTTATAATGGTGCTTGTGAGCGCTTTTCATTGGTAAATCTGGATGAAAAAAATGAAATAAGAACAAGATATGCTGAGGGACGCCCATTTTTTGTTTTTGTAGGTTCTATCCATCCCAGAAAAAATGTAGAACGCTTGCTTCAAGCTTTTTCGATATATCATAAAAAATACTCCGAATATCATTTGGTAATCGTTGGAAGCAACATGTGGCGAAACCAATCCGTTCACATTCCCTCCGATATTCAAGAATTTGTAACCTTTACTGGACATGTCAAATCTAGTGATTTGTCGAAAATAATGGGTAGTGCTTTTGCTCTTGTATACCCACCTTACTTTGAAGGTTTTGGAATACCATTGGTTGAAGCCATGAAAAGCGGAATCCCTATCGTGTCGAGTAACCGAACATGTCTTCCCGAAATTGCCGGAGATGCTGCCATTTATTTTGATCCATTTAATGCAGAGGAGATGGCCCAACAAATGGCCAAAATAAATGAAGATTCAAATCTTCGAAAAAAATTGGTTTCAAATGGAGGGGAACGAGTAAAAGATTTTTCTTGGGATCAAACAGCTGTGAAAACTTGGATAGTTTTAGAAAAATTTTTGAAAAATAAATAATTTTGCAAACTGGCTCCATAGTTCAATGGATAGAATAGAAGTTTCCTAAACTTTAGATCCAGGTTCGATTCCTGGTGGAGCCACTAAAACATTTTATTAATCTCATCGAATATTAAATTCTATCATTAAAGAAAGAGACAAAAAGTTTATTGAAAAGTGGTCAAAAACGAGGAAAAAGGATAAGTTCAATTTTATGATAAGAGTCGGACTTCTCTATGGTCTTTTTACCGTAATATTAATCCAACTGCTCAAACTAGATGAAATGAGCTTCAGAGAACTGTTTCTTAGTAAGCTCTTTTTAGTAAAGCTCCTTATTTTTATGGTGATTAGGGTTTTTGGATTTGGATATGCTATGTGGTTGTTTTCAGAAATAAAATATCGTAAGCTAACTTCTCAAGAAAATACTTAATTCCTTATTTTCGCCTTACCTTTATTTCAAATTGTATCGATGTTTAAAATTTTCATTCCCATTTTTATTTTTATCAGCTTCAGCTTTTTTGGACAGAATCCGAATCCAAGTGCAACTTTGGATGATTACATCACCGGTGAAATGGAAGCAGAGCACTTCCCTGGAGTGGCAACGGTCATTGTGAAAAATGGTGAGATTGTTTGGTTACAATGTTACGGTTTTGCGGATATAGAAAACGGAATTCAAGTAACAGACAGCACACAGTTTTTATTAGCATCCATGTCTAAACTGTTTACCGGAACAGCAACCATGCAATTGAAAGAGGACGGCATGTTACAGCTAAATAATGACATCAACGAATATTTACCGTGGCAATTACAGCATCCTGTGCATAGCTCTGTACCAATGACTATTCAACAGCTCATGACACATACCTCTTCAATTAAAGACAATTGGTCTGCCATGGGTAATTATTATGGATATCCGGATCCAACGATGAGTCTAGAAGACTGTATGCAAGATTACTTTACCTTGACTGGCGCAAATTACAATGCCAATCAAAATTTTCTAAGCTCCTCACCTGGAACCTCATTCAGCTATTCTAATATGGCTACCGCACTCAATGGTTACATTACAGAAGTGGTCAGTTCAACACCTTTTGATGACTATTGCGACGAACATATATTTGAACCACTGTGTATGGAAAAAACAGCATGGCACATGGCAGATCTTGACTCCAATGAGGTGGCAAGACCCTATTCCTACTCCAATGGGAATTATATTGCGAATCCACATTAT
>QOQC01000004.1 GCA_003331365.1 Flavobacteriales bacterium
CCACGGCTTTACCACCGATTTGTCCAATACCAATACCTGCACCTAATACTGCAAGTCCTGCTCCAATTGCGGCTATACTTCCCCACATAACTATATAGAATTTAAAAATTACTAATTAATGGTGCGCCTCCTCAACTGCCGCACCGATAAATAAAGCTGACAATAACGCAAATAAATACGCCTGAAGAGCAGCTACTAAAAGTTCTAAAATTGAAATAAACAATGCCATCGGAACAGAAAGTGCACCCCAAGCTTCATGCTTATTTATAAATATCAATGAGATTAATGCCAAAATAACAATGTGACCAGCTGTTATATTTGCAAATAAACGAATCATTAAGGCAAATGGTTTTGTAAAAATTCCTACTATTTCTATTGGTATCATTATAGGTAAAAGTGCTTTTGGAACTCCTGGAGGTGCAAAAATGTGACCCCAATAATTTTTATTACCATTCACCAAAGTAAGAATTAAGGTGAGTGTCGCTAAAAACAATGTTATGGATATATTTCCCGTGAGGTTGGCGCTTCCTGGGAAAATTGGAACCAATCCCAATAAATTATTAATCCAAATAAAGAAAAAGATGGTTAATAAATACGGAACAAATCTTTTATAATTCTTTTCGTTGATATGCGATTTTGCGATTTCATCCTGAACAAAAATAATTAAAGGCTCCATGAATTTAGCAAGACCCTTTGGAGCAACCGCACCATTTCGTTTGTAATACCGAGCACACGAGAACATCATCAAGAAAACAATCAAAGAACCTATAAAAAGAGAAGTAACATTTTTGGTTATTGAAAAATCCAATGGCTTTACATTACCATGGACATGCCCCTCTTCAAAGCTTAACTTTCCATCACTATTAAGCTCATAAATTTTTTCATGAAACATAGCAAGACCCTCAGCAGGACCTTCTCCCTTGTAGTAATGACTATCTCCATCATGAACTATTTCTCCATGATAAAAATGAGAAGAAGAAAATACCTTAAATCCTTCAGAAGTTTTCAGAATGATCGGCAAATAAATAGATGTTCCACCATGCTCTGGGCCCCATAAATGCCATTCATGAGCATCCTTAACGTGATGCATAATCATTTCACTTACATTGAACTCCTCTTCCGCAGCATGTGCTGTAGTGTCTTCACTTGCCGAAAGCGCAAAGGAAAACAAGGTTATCAGACCTGTTAATCCAAAATGTTTTATAAATCTATTCACCTTTAAAATGACTTTTCAAAAATTTGGGGCAAAGATAACTAAACTTTTACAAGTAGCAATACTATTTTTGAACAATTCAAAGGCTATTTAGGCCCTGATTCTGTTGATAATTTTGACAACAAGCATCAACATGATTCCAAAGGAGAAAAAACCAATAATACCATAAATCCAATTGATATTACTTTTGAGTACTACGATAAAAACAATCGAAACCAAAAAGAACGTAGCTAGCTCATTCCATAATCGAAGTTGAGTGCTTGAGTAGTTGAATTTATTTTCCGCCATCTGGAACATCATTTTTTGCGTGTAAAAGTGATATACCAATAAGAAAATCACAAATGTTAGTTTAATATGCATCCAGCCTTGCGTCAAATAATAGTTTGGATCCAAGGCAATCATCCAAGAGCCAAAAATAACCGTTAAAATCATAGCAGGTGTCGTTATTACCCACCATAATTTCTTTTCCATAATTATGAATTGATTGGAAAGCGTGATTTTTTCAATTTCTTTTTTATCCTGAGCTTCTGTATGATATATAAATAATCTCACCATATAAAACAGACCAGCAAACCAGCTCACAAAAAAAATAATATGAAGGGCCTTTAACGCGTCAAAGCTCATATCACAAAAATACATTTAAATGTCTATTTTGTGCTATCTTGGTATTTGAATTGTTCTCATAACAATGAATGTATTACAAAGCTATTGCTTATGAAGCCCTTTATAATTTTTGCTTTTTTACTCCCATTCTTTTGCATAAGTCAATACAAATTATTGTCAACCGAGGGTAAATATCAAGGAAAAAAATTATATGTCAACAACCCTCTTCAAAACGATGGATTTGGTTATTGTGTCATTAAAGTTACTGTCAATGGGGATGTGCTTCCAGCTTCCATACAATCTTCCAATTTTGAAATCAACTTCGATCTTTTTGATCTAAAAATTGGAGACGATGTATTTGTAGTTATTGAGCATTTCGAGGGTTGTACGCCTCGATTTTTAAACCCAGAAGTTTTATTACCAAAAAGCACATTTGATATTGTAGATATTGAAATAGGCAACAATTCAATACTTAAATGGAAAACAAAAAACGAAGGTGGCATTCTAGATTTTCAAATTGAAAAATTCAAATGGAATAATTGGATTAGTGTTGGACAGGTAAGAGGGAAAGGTGGTTCAAAAATAAACCAATATAACTATAAACTACCTTTGCATTCTGGCATAAATAAAGTTAGGGTGTCTCAAATTGATAATACAGGAAAAACAAGATTTTCAAAAACACTAGAACATAGCTCAAAAATAGCTCCATTTTCAATGGGGCCATACAGCGTAAGGGACTATATTTTCTTTTATTCAAATGATAAAAAAACAAAAACGCGATTTGAGGTTTTAGATGCTTATGGAAACCTATTAAAAGCTGGATTTGCAAATAACGTAGATTGTCAAAACATAGTGAATGGCATCTATTATATCAATTATGATAATAAAACCGAAAAGTTCATAAAAGTAAATAAGTGATAAAGAAAATAGAACATATTGGGATTGCAGTAAACTCGATTAGCGAGGCACTACCTGTATTTGAGGCTTTATTTGACAGAAAAGCATATAAGACTGAAATTGTAGACTCCGAATTTGTTAAAACAGCCTTTATAAACATTGGAGAATCAAAAATCGAATTGCTAGAGGCAACCAATAAAAGCTCAGCAATTGCAAAATTTCTTGAAAAAAATCAAGGAGGCTTTCACCACATAGCATTTGAGGTTGAAAATATAGAGGAAGAAATAAGTCGTTTAGGGAATAGTGGCTTCAACTTAATCCATCAAACACCAAAACAAGGTGCTGATAATAAGAGAATTGCTTTTTTGCATCCAAAATCAACAAAGGGGATATTGGTTGAGCTTTGCCAAGAGAATTCTTAGTCCTTGTACTTATTTTCTTCGAGTCGGGCAATCACGTTTTTGAGATTTTCCATTTTCTTTTTTCTCCTTGAGTTAATTGAAGTTTTGGTAAAAAATTGATGACTCTTTAAAAACTTCACCTGAATTTCATCCCATTTCCTATCACTGTCAATTTTTTTCATACTTCTAAGTTCTCTTCTCAGGCGATCTGAAATTTCATCAAAATCATCTCTTCCTAAATAATCGAGATCAGCATCACATATAATTTCTTGAAGCTTATTTATGGGTTTATGGGGAATTGCAGTTACATGTATCAGCTCAACAATGGTTTTTATATGCTGCTCCGTATAACCATATTTTGGTAGCCATTCAGCAGCCATCTCAGCCCCAATACTTTCGTTGTTTTCATATTGCTTTACGAATCCCGCATCGTGAAGTATAGCGGCTGTCTTTAATAAAAATAATCCCTCATCTGTAACTCCTTCAAGTAGGGCAATTCTTTCTACAGCCTGCACCACATCTACGGAATGATTTACAGAATGATATAATAACTTTTTAGATAGACCTTTTTTAAGATAATCCAGCACAAAATGTTCGGTTTTATAATATTTTATTGAGCTGAAATGATGGAGTTGAACAATTTCTCCAAACTTTTCATTTGGAATAATTCCTTTTCCTCTTAGAGAAAGCTCGGATTTTATTTGCTTCACCTTATACATGTCAACGTCAATATTTCCTTTAGTCGTCACCTTTCCCAAAAACTCACATTCAAAGTATGGCTCAATGAAATTGAATGTATTACCAGTAATGGTAACCTCGCCAGGCTTACCCAATTTTTCCATCTGCTGTGCTTCATTTACTGTTGACCCCCATACATCATAGGCCATTTTAAGGTCTCCAATAATACCAGCAGTAACAGGTCCTGTATTGATTCCAAGTCGGATCTCCCAGTAATCTTTATAATTAGCAATAGCGTCAAATTTAAGTTTTGACATATAATCCTGAATTTGAATTGCAGCAATACATGCATTCATAGGATTTGTTGAGTTTTCTATTGGAATACCTCCTGCACACATATAGGCATCACCGATGGTTTTGATCTTTTCCAAATCATTATTATTAATGATTTCATCAAACTTTCTAAACAAAACATCAAGACGCCGCACTAACCTTCCTGGTGCAATTTTCTGAGATATTTTGGTGAAGCCTACAACATCTGTGAACATTACAGAAACAACCTTAAAAGCATTTACCTCAACTTTACCATTCACCTTTAATTCGCGAACTACTTCTTCCGGCAGGGCATTGGAGAGCCATCTTTCAGCATTGTCCTTTTCTATCTGAAGCAATTTTTGCTGTTGAACTACCTTATCTTTTTCCTTCTCAATGAGCTTGCTTTGCTCTTCAATCTGTTTATTTTGCTCGCGAATTTCTCGAGTCCTCTCGGTAACCTTTATTTCCAATTTTACCTGCTCTCTTCTTTCCGATTCTATCCTTCTTCTAAAAATCATGAAAGCAATAATGGTAATTAATAATGCTGCAATGGTCCAAAACCACCACGTCAACCAATATGGAGGTTCAATTGAAATATGAAGTATGGCAGGATTTGAGCTCCATGGTCCATTTCCAATGCGAGCATATATTTTAATGGTGTAATACCCTGGAGATAGCGAATTGAACGAGAGCTCATTTTGTTCGCCAATCAATTGTTCCCCGGTTTCAGAACCAACCAATTCATATTTATAGTTCGTCAATCTTGGGTGCAATAAATCACTCGTTTGAAACCGAATGGTAAAACTTCTTTGGTTATATGCAAGCGACAAATTCTTAGTTTGTGAAATCACTTTTGTCAAAGGAGAACCCTTGTCTCCAGGTTTCAACCAATCATTATTGAGCTTAAACTTGGTAATAATTACCTCCAGATCCGTTCTTTTATCACTAAGGGTTTCAGGTTTGAAATAGTTATACCCATATATGGAACCAAAGTATAAGTCCCCCGCATTTGATTGAAAATATGCATTAGTATTAAACTCATTACTTACAAGGCCATTGACTTCTTTATAAGATTTGATTTCCTTTGTTCCTATATTGTAAGATGCAATTCCCATATTGGTGCTCATCCAAAGCGTATTGCCTTTTTTTATTAACCCATACAAAACATTATTTGGTAATCCACTTTTCTTATTTATGATATCAATTGTTCGTTTTTTAAGATCAAGATAAAGTATCCCCGAGCCAAATGTTCCTAAATATAAATTACCCTTTTCATCGTCACAAATCGTTGTAATCTGATTTTTAGAGGCCTTTAATATCTGATTATTCATGCTGTGAGGAATAATGGAATATTTCCCATCCTTTGTACTTAAAATATTCAGCCCTTCAGTTGTAGCAAACCAATAATTACCTTCCCGGTCCTTGTATGAAACACGACAAAATCCATTAGTGATTGTCTCTTGAGACTTTTCTCTTTGGTGAGAAAAAATTTGACTTTTTTGGGTCTCTAGATTAAAATGAATAACCCCTCCTTTAGTTGCTAAGAAATAGGAATACCCGATGTCTTTTTTTATGGCATATACACGATTAAACTCAGACATTCGTTTCTTATCCAAATAATGAAGCCTTTCATACTTGTAGACCGTGTCAGAATAAATAATCAATTTAAAAAGCCCATCCTCGAAGCCGACCAATAGGGTATCCTCGCTTATGCAATAGGAGGACATTACAGTAAATTGTGGCTCCGTATTGCCTGAAACGTCCATTTTCCATCGATTCAGGTGGTTAAACATTCCTGTACTTTTATCTAATCTAGAAATCCCAAGGTCTGTTCCTACATATAGATATTTTGAAGAATCATCCTCACAAAAGCTCCATACATTTTGAGAGGGGAGTGACTTTTTAAGATTAGAACCAGGACCTATTCCGAGAAAACCAGTATAATCAGGGTCAAAACTAGACACCCCTCGATCACTACCCACCCAAATATTACCATTAATATCTTCATATAAAGCAGAAAGCTTATCGTACATTAATGCACTCTTTTGAAACATATCTTGAGTACTATTGAAAAGCTCACCTGACTCATTCAAGGTGAATAATCCACTTGCCGCTGTTGCAAAAAACCATTTTCCCTCAGAAAACAATAAATCCTTAATCGAGAGATTTTCGAGTTCTTTAATACTTTGAAACTCACGTTGAATATTTTTATTTCTTTGATTATATTGGTACACACCATGGCTTGTCCCCAATAATATTTTACCAGTTGATGTTTTTCTAATTTTCAGGATAGTAAATTCATCATAACCCAATCTGGAAGTATAAATCTGAATAGATTCAAGCGTTTTGGGATTGTAATGAAAAAGTTTTTCGTCTTCAGTGTAAACCAATAATTCTCCGTTCTCTAATAAAGAGACTAAGCTGATTTTTTTTGAACCATCAGGCCAATCAATTGTGGTGAACTCTTTTGTAGATGTATTAAATTTTACAATACCATATCCAAGAGTCGCCAAATAAAACTCGTTATTTATTGATAATGAGATATCTTGAATATCAAATATTTTCTTTTTGTCTATTGTAAACGTTTGAAATTTCTCGGTGGTGGGATTATATAAGGTCAAACCATTTCTAGTCGCAAACCATAATTTACGGTCATCAGTTTTTACTGATTTATTAATGAAAGGGCTTTCTATTCCTTTGGTTTCGTCAGGATTGAAAATCTCAAAGGTTTTACCATCAAATCTATTTAGGCCGTCTTGAGTCCCAATCCATAATCCTCCGTAATCATCTTGAACAATGGTATTGACACTACTCTGTGACAATCCATCATTGATATTATAGTTATTGAAACGAAAATCCTGAGCCCTAGTCAAAAAGGGAATTAGAAAAAAAAGAAAAAAATATTTTTTCACCAATAAGAATTTCTATTGGGCCTCTGGTCCGCTTTCCGTATTTGCTTGAATCAATGAGTTTTCTAAATCTCTATCGAACATATACATTCCTCCCGAATCTGTTCCAATTAAATTAAGCTTATCTAAAATTGTTCTGGCCAAGGCCTCTTCTTCAAGCTGCTCAGAAACATACCACTGAACAAAGTTATGCGTCGTGTAATCTTTTTCCTGTAAACAAATATCCACTAGATTATTGATACTTTCAGTTACTCCGATTTCATGCTCTAATAAAGATTCAAATACATTTTTTAGGTTTTTGAAGTCTTTTGGTGGAGCATCAAGCTGAGGAACAATGGCTCTCCCACCTCTTTCGTTTACAAATTTTACAAGTTTTAGCATATGAAAACGTTCCTCATCGGAATGGGTATACATAAAATTCGCGGTGCCATTTAGTCCATTTGACTCGGCCCATGAGGCCATTGAAAGGTAATATTGTGAAGACGATGCCTCTTTTCTTATTTGATCATTTAATGCAGACTCTATTCTCTTGTTCATAATACACGTATTTATACAAATTTAGAATTTATAGTTGTATTCAAACAAGAATACGAGTACAAGGTTCTAAAATTTAAAAAACCAAGACATTGTTGGTAGTGGAAAAGTATAATTATTACCATTATCCCATACAGACACACCAGCTAAGGCAATTTGAAAGGCGCGATTTTCATTTTTTTGAAAACGCATACCAGGCATAACATAAAGAGCTACTGCTGAAATTTGTTCTGGTTCAGTTACTGTTGCAACATAATTGGATGATGGTAAAGGTTCTCCCGTAATGGGATCATAATTATACTGACCTCCAGAATACGTTACTTGAGTTCGATTAGATTTACCCAAAGCCAACATTGAGTCAAAAAATAAACTGGCCTTATTAGTTAATTGAAAAATACCCGCTACGGATAGAATTGGGGCTTTTATTAAATTTGGTATTTCAGAAACTGGAATATTTGGATAATTATAACTCGTATAGCTAGATCCATCAGGATAAGTAAATGTATTTGAATCTCCAACATATACTCCAGGCTCATAACTAAATGCATTATCCCCAGAATTAAAGTAGCCGAACCCTGCTGAAAAGCTAATGTTATTTTTCCTGTCTCCATATGTAAAAGTCCCCCAATGAAGTCCTCCGAAACCTCTAAATTGATTTAAATAACCACTTGTTCCCAACATGGTTCCAATAGAAAAATTCACCTTTTCATTGTCGGTAGGGATGGTGTATTTTCCGACAGCAATCAACGGACTCCCAATCCATGTGGTCATAATTCCAAGATTCAAACGATCTGATACTGCAAAATGTATTTCCGGACCAAAAAGATTTACCATAGCATAATGATTCCTCTGTTTAATAGGTAATGCATTATTGGTAAAAGCATATCTGGTCGTAAAAGGACTCTCTTCTCTAAATTCACCATCTTTAATCTCTCCAACATCCTCAATTTTGGATATACGTTTGACCTCTGACTTGGGTAGATAAAGCTTTCCTAAAGCTTCTGTTTGCAATAATAACTCCCGCCCGTCATCACTGATGATTTTTGCTATATACTTTGTCCCATCATGTTTTTCAACCAATCGTAGTGATGTATCCCGCGGTGTCGACTGCGCATTGGAATTACCTATAAATAAAAACGAAAATGTAAAAAAGAAGACAAAAAAATATTTCATGATATTATTGAGTGGATTATATGTTTATGTAATACAATATAATTAGCGCATTTGTTACATTTCAAAGGTACTTTAATTTATGATATAATTTCGGTGAACCCGGTCGGATAGAGACGTAAGCACCTCATATGGAATTGTGTCAAGAAGCGTTGCAAATTGACTCAAGCTTTGATGCTCACCAATAATTTCAACAAAATCTCCAGGCCGAATATTTTCATTAGAAATATCAACTATGACCATATCCATACAAACATTTCCAACCGTATAAAACACCTGCCCATTTATAAAAATAGAACCCTTTCCATTTCCTAGTGACCGCCTAAATCCATCCGCATAACCCACAGGAATGATGGCAATATTCATCTCATTTTTTGCAATGTAAGCTCGTCCATATCCAACGGTATCTCCCTTTTTTACTGTTTTAACCTGAGCCACTTGACTGGACCATTTAATTACCGATCTCAAATCACTATTGATCTTACGATTATTAGAAATACCATAAACTACCAATCCTAATCGAACCATATCCAACTGACCTTTAGGGAAATTTAAAGCCCCTTCAGAATTGCTGATATGACGAATGAATGACCCTGAGACTCGTTCTGAAATTTTTGAACAGACTTCAAGAAATCTTTCTAGCTGGGTCTCAGTGAATTTAGGATTTTCTATATTGTCTGATTCAGCAAAATGAGAATAAACGCCTTTTAGTGAAATTTCAGGTTGGGATTTTAAAATGGTAATGAACTTTTCCACTTCAATCGGATGTATGCCCAAGCGTTTCATTCCGGTATCTACTTTCAAGTGAATCGGGAACCCCTTAATTTCATTTGCAATTAACATTTTTACAAATTCATCAAGAATACTCAAGGAATAAACAGAGGGTTCAAGATGGTAATTTATACAATCTTGAAAATCATCTATGCCCGTATTCAAAACCAAAATAGGACATTTAACCCCATTTTTTCTCAAAGTAACACCTTCATCTGGATACGCAACACCTAAATAATCAGCGCCAATTTTTTCGATATATCGACCCACCTTGATGAGTCCACAGCCATAGGCATTTGCCTTTACCATAATCAAACATTTAGTGTCCGAAGAAAGTCGGTCTTTTACAAGGTGAATGTTTTTTCTTATGGCATTTAAATTTATTTCAATCTTCGTTCGGTGCTGTTTTAATTTTAGCTGTGCAGAAATTTTATTCATATTGGAATCCTTTCCTCCCACAACTAAAATTATTGAATCACTTAGTGAAAAGTTAATGTCAGATTTAGATTTAATAAAGTGGTAATTATCAATTTGATACTTTTTTAATAATTCAAGTATGCCTTTATTATTCGAATTATCCATTTGGGGCAATAGAACTATTCGCTTTTCCCCCTTCTCTATGGAGCTGAGATATTGCAATGATGTTTCCAATGAATCAAGGTCAAAGGAGTAAGTGTCATTTAAAATAATGCTATTCTCAACGCCATCAAAGGACTCCAGTCTCATTGCCAAATCAGGAAGTGTTCCTTTTTCAAGAGCAACATTTACCTTAAAATACAAGACTACCTTCAAGCAAATAGAGGCATTTACTTTTTTTATTACTTGTGTAAAGCCTAATTTTTGTAGCTCCTTCGTGAAACTCGAGATCTGGACTTTTACATAGTTATCTCCTTTAAACAAATCATCGAAAGACTCTGATTCATAAAATACTTTTTTTGCATTTTGAAAAAGTTGCAAGTACTCCTTTTTCTTATCATCCTTATTTCTGAAATTATGATCGTATTTATCACCAGTGTGGGTCAAGATTCCATGAGATGGATTCAATAACTTTTGAAATAAAGCCCCTTCTCCCTCTTCAGTTATCGACGCCTCAAAAATGGCGATTTCAGTATCACGACTGAGCTCTAAAATCGACATAGCAACGCCCAATTTCGAATTGTAACTCTTTGGGGATTTCACTACTTGGTATTTTTCACCCAATAAAATACCAAGCCATTCTTTTACAATGGTCTTTCCATGAGTGCCAACAATGGTAATAATTGGAATATCAAATTTACTTCGGTGATGCTTTGCCAATTTTATTAAAGCTTCTAGAGGATCTTTAACTATCAAATAGGTCACATCATTTTGACTTAACTGGGCTTCCTTATTTACGACAAAAAAGCGAACTCCATTTTTATAGGCATCCGAAATAAAGTCGTTCCCTTTCCTAAATTTCCCATTCAATGCAAAAAATACTTTCCCTTCACCTGATTGAATAAGTCTTGAGTCATAGACCACTCCATCAATAACGGCATCAAGGTCTAGGCCATGAATAGTTCCATGGGTAATGCTCGAAAATTCTCTTAAAGTTATATTGAGTTTCAATCTTCAGTATTCGTAAAACAAGCCCGACATAATGGTCGGTATTTTTCAACTGCACCAACAAGAACCTGACTTGTTTCTGAAACAGTTCTATTGGAGAATTGAGCTAAATTTCCACAAGAGACACAAATAGCATGAACCTTTGTGACATATTCTGCTACTGCCAACAAATCTGGCATCGGGCCAAATGGCTTACCCGTATAATCCATATCTAATCCGGCTAGTACAACTCTAATTCCTTTCGCTGATAGTTTTTCACATATGCCAACAATGCCTTCATCAAAAAATTGAGCTTCATCTATCGCGACTAGCATGTGTTTGTCAATATGATTTAGAATATCTGAGGAGTGTTCAATTAAAACAGCCTCAAATTCATTACCACTATGGCTGACTACATTTTTCTTGCTGTATCTATTGTCAATTTTTGGTTTAAATAAAATCAATTGCTGATTCGCAAATTCTGCCCGTCTCAATCTTCGAATTAATTCTTCCGTTTTTCCTGAAAACATAGATCCACAAATGACCTCAATCCATCCATTAGACTTTTTTTGCAAAGGGAATTGCTCTAAAAACATAAATTAAATTATCGATTTATATAAAGTAAAAAGGGTTAAATACCACTTCTTGCCGTTATCACATTTCTTTGGAACAATATAGCAACTTTTATGCGAGTAATTCAGTAAAATTAATGCAAAAACGATTCTCATTTAATGGTTTGATTATTTTTATTGTGAAAATAATCTTCTGCTATGAAAGCTAACATTTGTATTCTATTTTTTCTGATACATTTTCTATCATTTGGTCAAGAAAGTTTCGATTACCAGAAGTTTACCAAAAAAATGTGCGCTCCGGAGTTTCACGGAAGAGGTTATGTAAATCAAGGAGATTTAATTGCCGCAAATTTTATTTCCTCTCAAATGAAAAAATTGGGTATTGACTCCTTGCCATCGGGTTATTTTCAAGCCTTTATCCATAATGTGAATACCTTTCCTGATACTTGTTCAGTTCAAATTAACAATCAGATTCTTCAGCCTGGAATTGATTATGTCATCAAACCAATATCAAATGGTACCTGTATGGATACCAGATGTATAGGGGCAAGAAACTTTGACTCGAAAAATATTGAAATCATGGATATGAAGCATTTATTTGAACAAGAAAGGGATGCGCCGTTGTGGAGGAATTATGACCCCGAAAAGCTCTATGTAATAGATAATAATGTTACTGTAGACAGTCTTTCTATTTATGTTCATCAAGTGGCCCAAAACCTATCAAAATATAATGATGTAATCGAATTGGTCAATAATAAATTAACATGGTCTGTCCAATCAAAAGCCAACGAGCATTTGTATGTTCAATTGAAAAAGAACATTTTCGACTCATTATATATAGATCAAAAGAATATTAAAATCCACCTCCACAATAATCATTTAATTGATTATGAATCGAATAATGTAATTGGATATATTCCTTCAAAAAAGAAATCAAAAGGTACGATTATGATTACCGCTCATTACGATCACCTCGGGAGAATGGGTACCGAAACCTATTTTCCCGGTGCAAATGACAATGCGAGTGGAGTAGCTATGCTACTTGCACTTGGAGAGACTATAAAATCCAAGCCCTTGAAAAAATACAATACGCTTCTTGTGGCATTTGCCGGAGAAGAAGCCGGGCTTGTGGGTTCGAAGTATATGACTGAAAACCCCTTATGTGAAATCAGTAAAATTCGCTTTTTACTGAATCTTGATATAATGGGAAGTGGAGAACATGGAATTACAGCTGTAAATGGCAGGGTTTTTAAAAAGGAATTTAAGCTTCTTCAAAAAATGAATCGAAAAACACAAGCCGTACCTGTTGTAAAAGCACGTGGAAAAGCTGCAAATTCTGACCATTATTTTTTCACTGAAAAAGGGGTGAGGTCGTTTTTTGTTTATACCATGGGTATGAATAAAAACTATCATGACATCTTCGACACCTATGAGAATCTCAATTATAATTCCTTTAATGGCCTTGCAAGATTATTCGATTCCTTCCTCAGAAGGCTCTAAACTTAACTTGGCTAAATTTATGGACTGTATTACAATTAAAATAATACAGTTTACGAGGGCCTGAAGTGCCTCCCACCACATTTCACCTTGAAAAATCAAGATTAACTCATAGATTAAAAAGGCAAGCAGTTGTACGGTTGTCATCACCAAAAAATTTCCAATAAATCGTTTTGGATTTTTCTCAATTTTATAATTGACTAAAACTGTACTTCCCAGAAAAATAAAAAGTAAAACACTTGAATTCAACAAATTATAAAAGGTTGACACTTGATGGATAAAAACATGTGTCAGGATGATGCTAACCAAAATCCAGATGACAATAAGGATGAACTGTCTAATGATTCTTTGAATCATTGTTTTGGTCTAATTTTAAAACTTCACGAATAACAAGAGCTAAAGAACCAATGACACCAAAAAGTGACAAAACAATCGTTAGCCAAGGTGTTTCGCTACGAAAATAATCATCTAAATACACGCCTAGCCACGTAAATACAGAAATGACAACGGCCATCTGAATCGCTACAGAAGAAAACCTTATGTACACATTACTTTTCCGGCCTGGGGACTTTTTCTTCATTCCTCAATAATGTCTTCCTCCTGAATAAGATCAGACATTAAAGTATTGCTTTGCTCCATTTGAGGTTTTGAAGACGACATTTTACAGCTACCTTCAAAGAAAGCTCCCTCATCAATCTTGAGTTTGGTGGTATAAATGTTTCCATAAATTTTTGAGGTATCTCTTAAATTTAAAACATCTTCGACTTTAATCTCACCCTCTATTGTTCCATAAATTTCTGATGTATAACAAGAAATATTTCCCTTTACCAATCCTGTATTTCCGACAGTTACCTTTCCCTTACATGAAATGTTTCCCATAATTTCACCCTCAATAAGAATGTTGTTTTCCGATAAAATATCTCCTGTAATTCTTGTTCCTGCAATAATGTAATTCCCGTCTTGATCTGCTGAATATCCCATATCTGAAGTAAGTTTTTCTTTTCTTTTTAACATATTAATTTAATAAAAATCAATGAAAAATGATTTATATTCCTCAAAATTAGAAGATTCTATTAAAATTTTGAGATTGTTTTTGCCAATTGAATAAATTTTATTGTCTTGATATTCATCCAATATTTCATATCCCGCTTTATATGAATTGATATATTCTTGTGCCAATCTTATATTTTCAAATTCTTTAACCAAAACAAAAGGCGTTTTATTTATCGTTAAATTTGAACTCGTCTTGAGGTTTTTTGATTTGTGTTTTTTCTTATTAAATCCCGAAACACCATACTTAAGGTCCTCCTCTTCATCATCCTCGTCCAATAGAACAATCACAAAATGTTTTTCTGTATCATCAAATTTGTAAATGTATTCTGGATCAAAATTAATTGAGTCATTTTTACTAAATCCATTCTCAAGAATATCTAATAAGTCCTGTGCAATTTCGGCTTGAGGCGTCCCTGGCTTTTCTTCAATTACTCTATTGATCAATGGAACTATTTCCTCTTTATTTTCGGTAAGCTGACCATTGGCAAAAACATTCAAAAGAAGGTAATCTGCTCTATAAGCATTAGTTAAATCTTCTTCAATAATTCGATTTGTTGAATCAATAACCTCCTTGTATTTTCCCGCATAATACATATCTACGAGTTCAACATAAGATTTCTGATCGGCTTGCTGAGATTCCTTTTGCTTTACATAAAAATCAGGATCGTCAAGATATTTTGCAGCATCCGAGCTCGGGTAATGAGTTAAAATATGATTTGCATAAACCTCTTTTTTTCCAGTAGATTCATTGAGCTTATACAACTGAAAAGCACATGATAAATCTGTTAGATTCCGTTGGTTTATATCTAAAACACGATCAAATTGTTCTTGAGCCAAGTCTAATTCATTCAAAATTTCTTTGTACAGCACTCCACTTTGATAAAGTGCCTCAAACAAACTGGTTTGTGAAAGAGCAAATGCACTATCGCTTAAAGGAATATTTTTTCTTAGATCATCCACTGTCAATGAATCAACACCAATCTCTTCCACTAATAAAGAATCCACGGCACTTGAATCTGACAATTCCCCATTTGAGAAAACAATTTTTTCACTACGGCGCCAATGATCTTCATTATCTCTAGAACCCCATGCTTTTCTGAAATCATTATAACCTTCTTCTCTTAACTTTGGATTTGTGAAAACCGATTTATTGGAAGAATTTGAACTCGCATTATTTTGCTCTTGTAAAGCCAAAAGCTTAGCCGCTTCCATTTCTTTTCTTTTTTGAGCCTCTCGCTTAATTTGTTTCAGCGTCTCCTTCAAGAATTGCTCTCTTTCTTTTTCAGGCATTTTCGCAATTCGTTGAACACTGTCTTCAAAGACCACAATTTCAATAGCATCTACTAAATCGGATAACTTCACTGCTTTATCCTTTATCTGGTCTCCATTTGGATATCCTTCGGGAATAAATCGAGAACAAGAATCATAATATTTCTGCGCAAAAACATAATTCTTTTCACCGTAGCTCAAGTCACCCAATTTTTCATATGCCATAGCTTTTTGACGTGCATTTCCGTTAGAATAAAAAGCGGATTCAGTTAAATATACTTTTGCCTTCACTCTATCATTTCGATTCAACTCAAGGTTAGCTAGCGCATAATAAATTTGATCTTTATATTGAGCATTTTTTGCATCTTTCAACATCCTCTGTAAATCCTTGCTAAGCTTTTCTCCTCCCCCACTTATGGCTCTGTTCAATCTCGCATTGAAAGAAATCTCAAATGGGGCTGCAGCTTTTAATGCCTTAGAATAATGAATCCTTGCTGAATCCAAAACATTACTCCTTTGATAAAGCTGACCCAAGATAAAATGCAGTCGTGTTTTTTCACTTGGTGAATGGCACTTCGTAATCGCTGAATTCAATCCATTAATGGCCTCTGGATATTCCTTTCGCTTAACGGCAAGGTCAGCATATGTTTTATAAATATCGTACTGTAACTTTCGACTCATTACAGGTATACCTTCCTCATCTTCAGTCTTGTCTTTCAAGAATGGGATATAATCGCGGAAAGTTTTTTCTTTTTGCTCTAATGAAATAGCATTTAAATCATCCAAAATAATTTTTGCATCTGCAAATGCTCTTTGTTCAATGTGAATCTTTGCAATCCATAATTTTGCCAAATAATACGAAGGGTCTTTTGCAAATAACCGTTTTACAAATTCAAAATTCTTTTTAGCCTGTTTATACTCTCGTTTATAATAAAGTGCCCTTCCAATGGTAATCCAATTTTCATCTATCCATTTATTATGCTCTACATCTTTATAATACATGTCCTCAGTACTCGGCATGCTATGGTTCTTTATAACAATTGAGCATTTGGAAATGGCAGTATCAATGGCAGGATGCATCCCTTTTGACTCCGCCTCATTTGGTAAAAGATTTATAGGTAAAACTTCATAAAAATCATCTTTTTTCGAGCTATAAAAAGTCACAAGTGACTGATCTAATAGCTCATTGGCATTGAAATATCCATTGAAACGAGCCGTAGTAGAATGATACGTCCTGTTCAAAAATGTATTCTTCTCTGTAGAGCATGCCGAAAAGAGAATGAGGGCACAAAGGCTAAGATATGTAAGAGTTTTTTTGGACATAAACGTCTATCTATAACTAAATTAAGCTTGTTTTAGTATAAATGATGGGTATAATTATGCAATATTGGTGAAAACCTGTTGAATGTCATCATCATCTTCAATTTTGTCCAACATTTTTTCAATCTCTATCAGTTGCTCTTCATTGAATTCAACTGGTGATGTTGGAAATCTTTTAAGGCTCGACTTTTGAACCGCCAGTTCCATTTCTTCAAGAGCCTTAGCGATTGTTCCAAATGCAGTATAATCTCCATAAATGAACAATTGTTCATCCCTCAATTCTAGCTCTTCAACACCAGCATCAATAAGGTTTAACTCAAGCTCTTCAAGGTCAAGTTCCGCAGGTTTCTCTAATTCAAAAACACTCTTTCTCTGAAACATAAACTCCAAAGATCCAGTTGGAACGATTCCCCCTCCCGCCTTGTTGAAATACGATTTTACATTAGCGACTGTTCTCGTGGGATTATCTGTAGCGCATTCGACAAAAACCAATACTCCATGAGGACCTTTACCTTCGTAATTCATCTCGCTGAATAGAGCTGTATCCTTTTGAACTGCCCTAGAAATTGCCGCCTCAATATTGTCCTTGGGCATATTTTCAGCTTTTGCATTCTGTATGGCTGTTCGCAATTTGGCATTTGATGTAGGATCAATTCCACCCTCCTTAGCGGCAAGAGTTATCGCCTTACCAAGCTTCGGGAAAATTTTGGACATTTTATCCCAGCGCTTTTCTTTGGCTGCTCGTCGATATTCAAAGGCTCTTCCCATAATTTTATTTTAGCAAAAGTAAATATTTCAAGATGTATATTCAAGAACGAGATTCACTAAACGAATTGAGAATCTCCTTTAAATAGTTTAAAATGGACTCCCGACCGAGTTTTGACTGACTTGAGCTTATGAAGACTGGAGGTAATTCCTCCCAATATTTAAGCATTTCTTTTTTGTAAAAAGACAGTTTCTTCTGAAGAGCAGAGCTGGATAATTTATCAGTTTTCGTGAAAATGATTGAAAAGGGAATACCCTTAGATCCGCACCAATTCATGAATTCCAGATCAATAGCTTGTGGTTCCAATCTTGAATCAATCAGAACGAAAGTAGTTAATAAAAATTCGCGATGGAGTAAATATTCGGATATGAAATGTTCCCATACCTTTCGACTCTTTTTTGAGGCTCTCGCATATCCATACCCGGGTAAGTCAACCAAATACCATTCGTCATTAATGATAAAATGATTGATTAATTGAGTCTTTCCGGGTGTTGAAGAGGTTTTTGCAAGCTTTTTTTTACCCGTAATCATGTTTATTAGCGAGGACTTTCCAACATTAGACCTACCAATAAAAGCAAATTCAGCCTTTTGATCCTGAGGACATTTTTTAAATGTGGTATTAGAGATTAAAAAGTCAGCGCTAAAGATGTCCATTACACAAATTTATAATATATTGTATATTAATAGAACAATAAATCATTTGGGTTGTTTTTTTAGTAAAGGGAGAGCATACAATGGCCGAATATAAAATTAAAGATCTTGAAAACCTTACCGGTATTAAATCTCATACTATTCGTATATGGGAGAAACGTTATCGTATACTATCCCCAGACAGAACGGACACGAAAATCAGAACGTATTCCGACTCAGAATTGACACATTTGCTGACCGTTAGTATGCTAAATCGTAACGGAGTCAAGATTTCTAAAATTGCAAATTTGTCCCAAGAAGATATGAATAATCTTCTATGGGATATAAAAGTAAATAAGGAGCCAGAATACAGCATGGACAAGCTTCTTCTTTCATTGATCTCTTTAGACGAGAAATTGTTTAAAGAAACGCTTTCTAGCTTATTGGAAACAGAAGGATTGGAAAAAACTTTTACGGACCACCTTATTCCTTTTTTAGATCGTATCGGAATCATGTGGCTAATTGGTTCTGTTAATCCAGCACAGGAACATTTTATGTCGAATCTTATTCGACAAAAAATCATTTCCGAAATTGACAAACAAGAAATTCCAATTTCGACCGAAAAATCGGTGTTAATGTACCTTCCCGAACATGAATGGCACGAAATGAGTCTTCTTTTCTATCATTTTTTATTGCGTTCTAAAGGCGTGCCTACTTTTTATTTAGGACAAAGCCTACCATACGAATCGTTATTGGAATGTATTGAAAAGCTGAAACCAAATTACATTCTTTCATCATGGCTAACTGCTGTTGATGACAAGATGGTAGTCGGTTATTTTAAAAAGTTAAAATCCGACTATCCGAATTTAGATGTATTTGCTGGCGGCCCTCAAATAAAAGCAAATTCAGCGGCGCTAAAAAAATATATTATCGAGGTAAATGATTTAAACAGCATAATGAAACATTTGAAGGTTTAAATCACAAAATTCACAATCTTTCCAGGTACAATTATCACCTTTTTAGGTTCTTTTCCGTCTAGCCATTTAATCGTTTGATCCATCTTCTCTAATTCTTTCTGAAGCTCATCTTTCTTTAATGACAATGGAAATTCTACTTTAAATCGCATTTTTCCATTGAATGATACTGGATATTCATAGGTGTTTTCAATCAAATATTCTTGATTAAACACAGGAAATCTTGACTGATATAATGTACCGGATTGATTTCCTATTTTCTCCCAGAGTTCCTCACAAAAATGTGGCGCATAGGGAGCTAGGAGTATAACAAATTGTTCTAAAACATCACGATTACGACATTTTTGATCTGTAAATTCATTTACGGCAATCATATAGGTAGAAACACATGTGTTCAATGAAAACCTATCAAGGTCCTCGCGTATACGCTTAATAGCCTTGTGTAATGTTTTCATAGATTCTTTAGAAGACTCCTTATCTATCAAAATTGAATTACCATCAGCATCACAATATAACCTCCAACATTTTCTAAGAAAATTATGCACCCCCGAAATTCCTTTAGTATCCCATGGCTTACTCTGTTCTATTGGGCCAAGAAACATTTCATAAAGCCTCAATGTATCAGCCCCAAAATCAATAACGAGTTCATCAGGAGTTTGCACATTATATTTAGATTTTGACATTTTTTCAACTTCAAATCCGCAAATATAATCCCCATTTTCTTCTAAAATAAAAGTGGCATCTTTGAATTCAGGCATCCATTCTTTAAATTTCTGCTGATCTAAAATATCATTCTTGACAATAGATATGTCTACATGTATAGGTGTCGTATCATGCTCCTTGATTTTGGTTTTGCTCACATAACAATTTGTCCCATTTATCCTGTAAACAAAATTACTTCTCCCAAGAATCATTCCTTGATTAATGAGTTTTTTGAATGGTTCATTAAAGGGGATAAAATTTAAATCGTATAAACATTTTGTCCAAAATCGAGAGTACAATAGGTGTCCCGTTGCATGCTCGGAACCACCAATATATAAATCAACATTTTGCCAATAATCAACCTTTTCTTTGGATACAAATTCCTTTTCATTGTGCGGATCCATATACCTTAAAAAATACCATGAACTCCCAGCCCAACCTGGCATTGTGTTAAAGTCCATCCTGTCTCCCTCCATATGCTTCCATTGCTTCTTATCAGCTCTTGCAAGGGGTGGCTCTCCATCTTCTGTGGGTAAGTATTTATCAACCTCAGGAAGCTCAATCGGAAGATTTTGATCATCAATTAAATATGGTGTTTCATTTTTAAAATATACCGGGAAAGGCTCCCCCCAATACCTTTGTCGTGAAAACACTGCATCCCTTAATCTATAATTCGTCTTTCCCTTACCTATTCCTTTCTGCTCTATGGCATTAATAGCAGCTTTAATAGCCTGATTAATTTGAAGATCATTTAAAAAATCAGAACATGCAATTGTTCCAGTTTTGTCTTCATAAGCAGACTTTGAAATGTCTACGTCTTTGAAAACATTAACAATGTCAATATCAAATCTTTTTGCAAATAGATAGTCTCTTTGATCACCGCACGGAACCGACATCACCGCACCAGTACCATAACTCGACAATACATAATCCCCAATCCAAATAGGAATTTGATTGCCTGTAAATGGATGAATCGCAAAGGCTCCTGTAAACTCACCAGTAATGTTCTTCACATCTGACTGACGATCTCTTTCTGATTTGGAAGATGTTTCCTTAACATAATTTTTAACTGCCTCGGATTGCGAGTCATTGACTATCTTCATTACCAATTCATGTTCAGGAGCTAATACAAGAAAAGTAACACCAAAAATAGTATCTGGCCTTGTTGTAAAAACCTCTATATACTCACCCTTATGATTTGCAACTTCAAATGAAACAGCCGCACCTACAGATTTACCGATCCAATTCTTCTGTTGCTCCTTTAAAGAATCAGTCCAATCCAGACCATCCAAATCATTTAATAATCTTTCGGCATAGGCTTTAATTCTCATGGACCATTGCCTCATCACTTTTTGCTCAACAGGATACCCGCCTCGAATAGAAAGACCGTTGGATATTTCGTCATTGGCAAGTACAGTCCCTAGCTTTGGGCACCAATTTACCTGCGATTCGGATAAATATGCAATCCGATAACATTGTAAGATCTGTTCCTTCTCTTCAATGTTAAAATTCTTCCATTCATATGAAGTAAATTTATCATGTTCATCACCATAAGCCTTAATTCCATCTGAACCATTTTTCTCAAAATGATCAACTAATTGATCAATATTCTTTGTCCGGTTTGAATCAAGATCATAATACGCATTAAATAATTGTTTAAAAATCCATTGCGTCCACTTGTAGTATTTTGGCGAAGAAGTTTTGACTTCTCTTTCCCAATCATAGCAAAAACCCATTTGATCTAGTTGCTCCCTGTAGCGATCAATATTTCTATTTGTAGTAATTGCCGGATGCTGACCCGTTTGAATAGCATATTGCTCCGCAGGCAAACCAAAAGAATCATAACCCATGGGGTGAAGTACATTAAAGCCGGAAAGTTTCTTGTATCTCGCGATAACATCAGAGGCAATGTAGCCCAATGGATGCCCCACATGTAGCCCTGCCCCAGAAGGATAGGGAAACATATCCAAAACATAATACTTTTTCTTTGAGGAATCCTCAACTGTTCTGTATGATTTATTCTCAGACCAGAATTTAATCCACTTTTTTTCTATTTCCCTAAAATTATATTCCATCATTCGATAATAAGTTGTAAAGATAGCTAATGTGAGGATTCAATTCACTCGTAAAAACTCAAAATAAAAGCAATATTTAAAAAAACATATTGGATAGTACTTAATGGCATAATTATTGCAGTAATTGATTTAAAATTTGGAGAAAATACTTCCATATTTTTGGTTTTTAACACTTTTTTTCATAATTCAATGTTTTTAACGAAACATAAAAAGGCCGGGACTTCCCGGCCTTTTTTATTTCATATAATGTAAAATGAATGCTGTCGCTCCAATTAACATAAAAGTAAAATCAGCGAAAACAAAAAAATACTTATAACCTATCTTTTTATATAACAAAGTCAATAAAAAGAAATATAAAAACCCAAAAATCCATGGAAGTGAATTATTTAACTCTTCGTCACTAAAAAGTAAAATCAAGACAGAAGATAAAATTGCCAATTGAATAAGCCCAATTGAATTGTTTAATCCCATTATTTGCGGAATGGTTTTCATCTCTTTTGGGTCAAAATAAACATCTTTAATGTCCGAAGGAATCAAAATAATCAGCAACAAGAAAAAACCTAACAACCATTGTTGAGGAAAACCAAAAATCAAATATGGAAATACAAAGAATAATAAATACCATATCAATATGACAAAAATTACTTTCATGTAAGGGATTTCTCTTAAAGAAAAGGTCCTCAATCTGCGGACGTAAAATACGCTTACAAAAACGCAAAATCCGGTTAAAAAATCTATCAATGGGTCTCCAATAAAATAATAGAGATATATAAATGATGCTAAAAAAGTAGGAATAATGGATAATATATAAATGGGAGTTTTATTCTGAAAAGTCCATTTTTGCATATGTTCTGGCAATCTGTTTCGATTATACTTCCATAAACGATGTGAATTATAAATCCCAATAATTCCCATTGAAATCATAAAGGCATAAATCCATATAAGCTCAGAATAACTTTGAATTCCAATAAAAAAAACAAAGCTTGCTAAAGCTAAAAACAGATGACTTCTGATAAGAAATTTCAATACATACTTCATCGTAAATATTTTATTTATAGAACACGGAAATCCTCAGTAAACTATTCCTTTTTAGAACGGCTCAGCTTTTTAAGCTCTTCATATTTCAGATAATTTGCAGCTGCACTGATTTTAGCGATTTGAAATCCTTTTTTCCCATCAAGTATGCCTTTTTTTAAAATCAAAATATTTACATATTTGGCCAAAGCACTAATTGAGGATTGAAAAAAGTAAGACTTTTTTCCTTGTTTATAATATTGTTGAGCCCCTAAAAGCGCATACTTTTTTGCCCGCTCTTGGTGCTCCTTTATATTATAATACGAATAATGTTCTAGATGGCCTTTTATATGAATGACATCCAGTGACTTATCAAAAATTAAACGCTCATGAACGAATTCTCCTTCCCATCTCGCCTTAGATTTAGGGAATATTCGCATCTTATACTCTGGGTACCAACCGCAGTGTCGGATCCATTGGCCACAATAATTTGTGATTCGATTGAGTATATAAACGTGATCATTTTCAAGTTCTTTAAGCTTTAAGATTTCACTTTGTAATGTCTTACAAGGCACTTCATCAGCATCAATGGAAAAAATATAATCTGCCTCAATGAGATCATTGAGTTTATTTTTGGTTTGAGCATAACCCTCCCACTTTTCTTGTATAAACCGAACTTTGTATTGATGACAAATCTCTTTTGTTCTATCCGTTGAATAAGAATCCAAAACAACTATTTCATCAACACAATTCAAAAGGCCATTAATACACCTTTCGATGTTTTTTTGTTCATTAAATGTAATTATTGCTGCTGCTACTTTTCGCATGATTACAATACAGTTACGCTCTTCCAGATAGCTTGGATTTCTCTTATGGCATGAGTCCAACTTGTTGATGACGGGGCGTCAATATAACCACTTATACAAATGAGCTGATTTGATTTGGGGTTTGTAAAATGAAACGACCAAAAAGCGCCTCCTGTTGAATGTTGAAATCTTCCTTTAAATTCAAACATTCCTCTCACTTCGACCCCTTGAATGGAACCTGAGAAATTAGTACTATTTGAATAATTTGGGTAAACAAATTCATTATACTGAGTTCCCATGTATAATCCTGGCGTTTCGTGAGGAACATTATATTTCAGCATGGTGTCTCTTGCTTGCAACAAGGCATCAATCCCGAACTGGCTCGAATCTTTGTAAGGATATTGATAAACCATTACTCCAGAGAAAATAGTTCCTAAATCCTGCTTTGATTCACCCACAAATTCAATTGGTCTAGAGGCAACTGGAAGCTCAATTCGACAAAAATTCTTTTTTAAGGAAACCATTTTAGAAGCATTCGGTAAATCAACATGAATTCCAAACTTTTGCTTTAGCTCGTTATCTATTCTTTGATTCTTTTTTTCGGCAAAACGCAGTCTAATGCGATTCCACGATGCATAATCAAATTTGTCGTGAATATGACTAGCGCCCTCTTTGAATGTACCGACTAATTGTTTGTAATCCTTGGAAATGACCTCTACAACCAGTTGGTTATTTGCCCATACATCGTCTCTGTATTGTAATATACCCTTACTCCCTTTATGATTCTGATTAATGGTTAAAAAAAGTACATTTCGATGACGTTTTACAGCCCCAACAAAATTTTTCTCATTATAATGGATAAGTTCGAAGGTTGCCACATCAGGAAAATAGGGCATAATAAATCGTGTAAGGTTTGAATCCAAATCGGAACGAAAAGTAGAATTCCAAACAGCGTCATCACAAACAACTAGAATTTCGCCTACCTTTCCTGTGACATAAACTTCTGAAGAAAAATATTCTCCGCAACCATTTAAATTTACGGCTAATATTAGGATAGAAAATATCTTCAGAATCCTCATTCTATCTAATTCGGATTTTTTGGCCAATATCTAATCTGTTGATATTGATACGTGGATTTAGTTTACGTAATCGGCTCTGAGACATTCTATGCCTTTCTGCTATATGACCAAAGGTATCACCACTTCTGACTGTATAGTACTTTCTAGTCGTTTGAGGTTTTGGCTTAGGCTTAGGAGGAGTGACTTTTTTTTCAGATTCTATTCTTAAATGCTGACCAATATAGATGTTCGTGGTTTTTAAACCATTCCAAGTCATGATTTGATCTTCCGTAACCGAATAATGAGCAGCTACATTTTTTAGAACTTCTCCGGCTTGAACCTTGTGATAGTATATATGAATCGTTTTTTGAATCGTATCACCTGTAAGTGTATCTTGAACATATATATTTTTCATTTGGACCTCATCTGATCCATATATTGACTTTTCAAGCCTAATTAATGAATCTTCCATACCCACTACCAGATTGATTTTATCGTGCGGACCAGAAATGCAAAATGGCGGTTTGGATTTTGGGATGAAAGAAGTTTTAAATATCGGGTTAAGCGCTTTAATGTCTTCTAATGACCAATCAATAACTTTTGAAATTGTTCCCATGTGCATGGAAGATTTAAAGCACATGGTATCCATGCTAATATTATGTGGGTTGATATTCACTGGGGCAATAAGATGTTCTTTGTGATAAGTCATTAAATAAGTAACCGCAATGAAATTAGGGACATAACCCTGCGTTTCTCTGGGTAAATATGGCCGTACCTCCCAATACGTTTTCTTGTCTCCGGATCGTTTTATTGCCTTATTAACGTTGCCCGGTCCAGCATTATATGCTGCTAACGCCAGGTTCCAGTCTCCATATATACCAAACAACTTTTTCAAATACCTACACGCCGCATCAGTAGCTTTGACGGGATCCATTCTCTCGTCTATATATGAATTTTCCTTTAATCCAAAGTATAACCCTGTTCTGTACATAAACTGCCAAAGACCAAGTGCTCCCGCCCTTGATTTAACTTGTGGCCGCAATCCGCTTTCGATTACCGCCAAATACTTTAGCTCTATTGGTAAACCATATTCGGAAAGTTTGGCTTCAAACATATCAAAATACAAGGGTGAGCGCCCCAAAACAACTTTTATAAAACCTTTTCTTTTTTCGATAAAATATTTAATGATCGAAAGTGCCGTCTCATTACATTGAAGCTGAAAAGGAGTCATTGAATTTATCTTCCCCAATCTATTACAAATTGTATCATCTGATACTTTAAGTATTGATCCTCGATTTTCCTCAATAGCTTTTTTAAGAGAATCTAAATTCGTATCATTGGCATATTCAGCATAAAATAGATTAAGGCTTTGCTCAATTGTATTTATAAATGGAATGTCATTCAAAGAATCCTTAACTGAATCAGACGAGCTTTGAGCAACAGAACCTAAACCTAAACTGATAAATAATATCATCAACCATGCTCTCATATTAAATATACTTGTTTAATATTCTTGAATAACTAAATAATTTACTTTCGTTAAAACGATCAGACATAAGCTGTAATCCAAAAGGCATGCCATTTGAATGGATGCCAAAGGGGATACTTATCGCCGGATTACCACTTAAATTAGCGTGAACCGTAAAAATGTCTTGTAAATACATTTGAATAGGATCCTTGACACTACCCTGCTGAAATGCCGTGGAAGCTGTGGTAGGGAAAATCATGACATCAACATGATTAAAAAAATTATCCGTTGAGCTTTTTACCAATCGTCTTACTTTTTGAGCCTTCGTGTAATAAGCATCATAATAACCATGTGAAAGAACAAAAGTCCCTGTCATGATGCGTCTTTTTACTTCTTTGCCAAAACCCTCTGTCCTAGACTTTTTGTAGGTGTCCTCGACTCCTTTTGCCACCTCACTTCTGTGACCATAATGAACACCATCAAACCTTGATAAATTCGATGATGCTTCTGCTGTACTCAACACATAATAAGTTGGAACCAAATAATCCAAATAAGGAAATTCACATTCAATCAACTCTATATCGTTAGATTCAAGATTCCTTTGTAAATCATTAAGTTTTGTTTTGATTTCATTATCTAAACCTTCGTGATTCATATATTCTTTAACATACCCAACTCGCAGTTTAGCATTTTTTTGTTTTGAGTTACTGCTTCCCTTGGATATAGAAGTTGAATCCAAAGGGTCTTCTCCCTTACTTAAATCGAAAATTAATTCGCTGTCTTCAATGCTATTTGTAAAAACTCCAATTTGATCAAATGAAGACGCGTATGCTATTAATCCATAACGGCTAAAACAACCATAAGTAGGTTTTAAACCAAAGGTATTTGTCCATGATGCTGGCTGACGAACAGATCCACCCGTATCGCTTCCTAATGCAACAGTGCATAAGCCTGCCGAAACTGCAACGGCTGAGCCTCCTGAAGAACCTCCTGGAACATATGATTCATCAAAATTATTGTTTACATTGCCATAATATGAATTCTCATTAGAGCTTCCCATAGCAAATTCATCACAATTAAGTCTACCAATGACTATAGCGTCCTCATCAACCAGTCTTTGTAATACCGTTGCCGTATACAATGATTCAAAATTATTTAGGATTTTAGATGAGGCCGACATTTTATGACCTTTATAACAGATATTATCTTTAATACCCAAAATCACCCCTGCAAGCTTTCCTGCGCTTCCCTTCTTTATTTTTTCGTCAACTTTTATTGCAGCGGCACGAGCTGAATCCTCAAATATCTCAACAAAAGCATTTAGACTGGAATTTCCCTTTATATTTGAAATACTACTTTCAACAATCGAAGACACAGTTTGCCCAGCGCGTAATGCCTCTTTTATGTCGGCAATTGTTTTATACATTGAACTACTTTGTCTCTATCTTCTCGTTGTCATTGGGTTCCTCCTCGTTTACTCCTTCATCACCTTTCGAAGCATCTTTAAATTCTTTTACTCCTTTACCAAGACCTTTCATTAATTCAGGAATTTTTCTTCCCCCGAAAAACAATAATACGATCACTAAAATAATTATGATTTCCGTTGGGCCAAACCAACCTGCCTGATTTATATTTTCCATATTATAATTGATATATATGTAAATTAATTTATTCTATAAAGCACAAAAGAACTTATAGTTTTCTTGCTACTTCAACTTCCTCATAAGCTTCAATGATATCACCAACTTCTATATCATTATACTTATCAATATTCAATCCACACTCATAGTTGTTTTTAACTTCCTTCACATCATCTTTAAATCGCTTTAAAGAACCAAGTTCACCAGTATGTACAACTATTCCATCTCTAATAATTCTCACTTTAGAAGATCTTTTAATGATCCCTTCCAGCACATAACATCCAGCAATGGTTCCCACTTTAGTGATGTCGAAAGTTTCTCTAATTTCAGCCGAACCAACCACTTTTTCTTCAATATCTGGTGATAACATTCCCTCCATTGCTGCTTTTATCTCTTCAATGGCTTTATATATAATTGAATAAAGCCGAATATCAATCTGTTCAGCTTCTGCCAGCTTTCTTCCTCCCACCGTTGGTCTCACTTGGAAACCTAAAATAATGGCATCCGATGCTGAAGCGAGGTTTACATCTGCTTCTGATATGGCTCCAACACCTTTATGAATAATATTTACCTGGATTTCCTGGGTTGAAAGATTTAATAAAGCATCTGAAAGAGCTTCAATCGAACCATCAACATCTCCCTTAATTATTAAATTAAGCTCTTTGAAATCTCCAATAGCCAATCTTCGTCCGATTTCATCCAAGGTAATATGCTTCGTAGTTCTGAGACCCTGTTCTCTGTATAGCTGTTCCCTTTTAGTCGCAATTGACTTAGCTTCTTTTTCATCAAGCATTACATTAAAGTTGTCACCTGCACTTGGCGCACCGTTAATTCCGAGAACAGAAACTGCCTGTGAAGGACCAGCCTCTTTCATAGAAACGCCTTTTTCATCATGCATTGCTCGAACTCTACCATAATGTCTTCCTACCAAAAGGACATCTCCAATTTTTAACGTTCCTGCTTGTACCAACATGTTTGTCACATAACCCTTTCCTTTGTCTAGGGAGGCTTCGATAACCGTTCCAATAGCCGGCTTATTTGGATTTGCTTTTAAATCCAAAAGCTCTGCTTCAAGTAATACTTTTTCTAGTAATTCTTCAATATTTAAATTTTGCTTTGCCGATATCTCTTGACATTGAAATTTTCCACCCCAATCTTCGACTAAAATATTCATTCCTGAAAGTTGCTCTTTAATTTTATCAGCATTAGCTCCAGGTTTATCTATTTTATTTATCGCAAAAACCATAGGTACATTTGCAGCTTGAGCATGAGAAATAGCCTCTTTAGTTTGAGGCATAACATCATCATCAGCAGCAACGATAATAATGGCAACATCAGTAACCTGGGCACCTCGTGCACGCATCGCAGTAAATGCTTCGTGACCGGGAGTATCAAGGAAAGTTAATTTTTTACCATCCTTTAAAGAAAGTGAATAGGCACCAATATGCTGGGTAATTCCACCAGCCTCTCCATCGATTACATTTGCATTCCTGATTCGGTCAAGCAAAGAAGTCTTCCCGTGATCAACATGTCCCATAACTGTGATTATTGGAGGTCTATCAATAAGGTCCTCCTCTGAATCTTCAACTACAGGAATCGCCTCCTGAACTTCTGCACTTACAAACTGTGTCTCATATCCAAATTCTTCTGCAACAATTTGAATGGTTTCTGCATCTAGCCTTTGATTAATTGAAGCAAAAATTCCTAATGACATACAAACTGAAATAACCTGTGTTGGCTGAATACTCATCATCGAAGCCAATTCAGAAACGGTAACAAATTCTGTAAGCTTTAAGATTTTTTCTTCAAGCTCTGCCATTTCCATTTCCTCTTGGCGTTTTTGAGCAACACTTTCCCGTTTTTGTCTTCTATTTTTCGCTGCTTTCGATTTTCCGCCCTTATTCGATAAACGCGCTAAGGTTTCCTTAATTTCCTTTTGAATATCCTGCTCGGAAATTTCCGGTTTATCCGTTTTTTGATTCTTAAATTTATTCCCCGCCCCTTTATTACCAGCTGAAGGAACTTCCACCTTCTTTATTCTTTTTCTTTTTCTCTTATTTAAATTTTCTGGCCTTGAACTTCCTGCAGGCGATTTTGGTTTTTCCACTGGAAGGTCAATTTTACCCAAAACCGTTGGTCCAGAAATTTTTTTACTCTCGATCTTAATGGTCTCGATTGGCTCACTTGATTCTTCCTTAGAAGATTCGATTTTTTTATCTTCTGTTTGAGATGGTTCTTCAGATGTGTTTTCTTCTGATTTCTTCTCAGTTTTGGATTTTTGATTTAAGGAATCTAAATCAATTTTACCAACAACTTTTACATCCTTTTCAGGAACCTTTATGGAGTGTACCTCCTCGCTAACTTTTGGATTCGTATCTTCATCAGTGGTATTCGTATCTTCTTTTATAGGCTGGTCAGACTCCTTGGTATCTTTAATAGATAAAGATTCTCTCTTTTCTCTATTACTCAAAACAGTTTTTGACTTTTCTTTAAGATCTTGATCCGCAGCAAACTCATCACACAAAAGGGAATAATTCTCCGGTGATAATTTGGTATTTGGATTTTTATCAATTTCAATACCTTTTGAGTTCAAAAATTCAACAAGATTTTCTAAACCCACATTGAGCTCTCCTGCTGCTTTTCCTAATCTTATTGGTCTACCTGCCATAATTAATCAACTAATTTAGCTTTGAATATCAAATTTATTCAAATTCTGCGTTCAAAATACGAAATACTTCCTCAATAGTCTCTTTTTCTAAATCTGTGCGCTGTGTAAGGTCTTCGATACTAATTTCAAGAACAGACTTAGCTGTATCACATCCAATAGCTTTCAGTTCATCAATTATCCATCCATCTATTTCATCAGCAAACTCTTCTAAATCAACATCTTCAATATCCACTTCACCATCTCTGTAAACATCTATTTCATACCCACTGAGCTTACCAGCGAGTTTAATATTGTTTCCTCCACGTCCAATTGCCAAAGACACCTGGTCTGGTTTTAAATATACCTTTACTCTACTTTCCTCTTCAATGATCTCCATTGAAGTAACTTTAGCAGGAGACAAGGCTCTTTGAATCAAGAGCTGGTTATTAGTTGTATAGTTAATTACATCAATGTTTTCGTTTCTAAGTTCTCTAACAATACCATGAATTCTAGAACCTTTCATCCCTACACATGCCCCCACAGGATCGATTCGGTCATCATAGGATTCAACTGCCACTTTCGCTCTCTCTCCTGGCTCTCTGACAATTTTCTTTATTGTAATTAAACCATCAAATACCTCGGGTACTTCAAGCTCGAACAAACGCTCCAAAAATTCAGGTGCTGTTCGAGACAAAATTATTACTGGTGTACTGTTTCGCATATCCACTTTTGCAACTACCGCGCGAACTGTTTCTCCCTTTTTAAAGAAATCAGATGGAATTTGCTCCGATTTTGGTAATATAAGCTCATTGCTATCATCATCCATTACCAAAATTTCTTTTTTCCAAACTTGATATACTTCTCCAGTTATGATTTCACCAACACGTTCTTTGTACTTTTTATAGATGTGGTCTTTTTCAAGTTCTAATATCCGTGATATTAAATTTTGTCTTAAAGAAAGTACGTTCCTTCTTCCAAAATCAGCAAAACGGAATTCTTCTGTAACCTCTTCCCCAATTTCAAAGTCAGGTTCAATCTTAATAGCATCCGAGTATGCAATTTCTGTATTTGGGTCTTCCACCTCTCCATCATCAACTATTTCCTTATTCAGAAAAATTTGAACATCTCCTTTATCAATATTCACAATGATATCAATATGCTCATCAGTATTAAACTTTCTTTTGAACATGGCTCTAAACACATCTTCAAGAATGTGTTGCATGGTCTGCTTATCTATGTTTTTTAGTTCTTTAAATTCTGAAAACGAATCAACTAATTCAATACTATTCATAAATTTTTATTTAAACGATACTACAATTTTTGTTTCTTTTATTTGATCAAAGTCAAATTGAAATTCTTCTTCAACAACTTCTTTCTTTTTTCTTCCTTCTATACGCCTCTTCTCCGAACAGATCAATTTAATTCCCTTGTCATCAACAGTTGAAAGTCTTCCTTCCATCTTACCTTCTTCTGTAGATTTGACCTGTATCATACGGCCAATATTCTTCTTGTATTGATTTATGTGACGAAATGGTTTATCCAAACCTGCTGATGATACATGAAGTTCAAAGTCCTCATTATCCCTATCCAAATTATGCTCAATATTCCGAGAAATAGATACACATTCGTCAACACTTACATTCCCCTCTAATTTATCTATTTCAACTCTAATCACATTTTTTGCAGAAATAGATAACTCAACAACATAAAGATTGTTACCCAGTTCTTGGATTCTTTCGTCAATCAGATGAATAATGTTGTCTTTTGAGATCATGTCAATTTGATGTAATAAAAGAGGGGACTTTCGTCCCCTCTTTCGTTTATCATATGTTTTATTGAGTACAAAGATATACAATTAATCAGAATAAAAAAGGAAAATAGCTTTACTTTTATAATATGCTAGTTGAAATAGGAAAGAAAATTGTATCCACCGATATCTTTTCGGAGCAATTCACTTGTGATTTAAACAAATGTAAAGGGGCTTGTTGCGTCAAAGGTAATGGGGGTGCTCCTCTAAGCGAAAAGGAGGTTGATAAAATTCAAAATAATATAGAAAAAATTAAGCCTTATATGAGTAAACCCGGAATTGAAACAGTAAATAGTGAAGGGGTTTACTATTTGGATGAAGAGGATACTCCCGCAACCAAGCTTATCGATAAAAAAGAATGCTGTTTTGTTTATTTCGACGAAGATGAGGTTGCCAAATGTTCAATAGAAACGGCTTATAAAGCAGGGGACATCAACTTTAATAAACCCGAATCATGTCATCTATATCCAATAAGAATAAAAGAATTTAATGAGTTCACTGCAATAAATTATGAGGTCTGGGATATATGCTCTCCTGCTTGTACTTTAGGTAAAGCATTAAAAGTTCCTGTTTACCAATTCTTAAAAGAACCCATTACACGTGTTTTTGGAAGTTCCTTTTTTGAAGAACTCACAAGAGTAGATCAAGAATTAAATAAACAGTAGAAGTTAATGCTCTTCCTCCCCTTTTTTCAAGGGAACTGTTTGCGGAATAAAATCTTCATCAGCCCCTGGCTTGGAATAATCATATGGCCATCTGTGAACAGTTGGAAGTTCTCCAGGCCAATTTCCGTGAATATGTTCTACAGGAGTCGTCCACTCCAATGTATTTGATCTCCATGGATTCTGAGGAGATTTCGGACCTCTAAATATGCTGTAAAAGAAATTGAATAAGAATAAAATCTGACCAATCGCAGCAAAGATTGCAAAGAAGGTAACAATACCATTTAAATCCATAATCATGTCATAAGTTCCTTGGTCAAACTCCTGATAAACAGTGTAATCGTAATACCTTCTTGGTGCACCTGCTAAACCAACAAAATGCATAGGGAAAAAGACACCATAGGCACCAATAATTGTAATCCAAAAATGTACGTATCCTAATCTCATGTTCATCATTCTTCCAAACATTTTTGGGAACCAATGATATACACCTCCGAACATTCCAAATACCGCAGACATCCCCATCACAATATGAAAATGCGCAACTACAAAATAAGTGTCGTGTATGGCAATATCTAAGGCTGAATCAGCTAAAATAATTCCCGTAACCCCACCTGTAATAAATGTTGAGACAAGACCAATTGCAAACATCATTGCAGGTGTTAGAACCAATGATCCTTTCCAAAGTGTCGTTAAGTAATTAAAGACTTTAACAGCAGATGGAATTGCAATCAAAAGCGTTGTGAAGACAAAAACTGAGCCAAGGAATGGATTCATTCCCGTCACAAACATATGGTGCCCCCATACAATGAATGAAAGAAATCCAATCGCTAATATGGAACCAATCATCGCTTTGTATCCAAAAATCGGTTTTCTAGAATTCGTGGCAATGATTTCTGATGATAATCCCAATGCAGGTAGAAGAACGATGTATACCTCAGGATGTCCTAAAAACCAAAACAAATGCTGATATAACAAAGGAGACCCTCCATGATTCGCAAGCATTTCACCTTGCACAATGATATCTGAAAGATAAAAACTGGTACCTGCCATTCGGTCCATTATTAATAAAAGGACTGCAGAAAGAAGTACTGGGAAAGATAAAACACCTAAGATTGCAGTAACAAAAAACGCCCATATGGTTAATGGCATTCTAGTCATCTTCATTCCCTTTGTTCTCAAATTTATAACTGTCACTATGTAGTTCAACGATCCCAATAGTGATGATGCAATGAAAATCGCCATAGAGAAAAGCCATAAGGTCATACCCAAACCAGAACCTTGTTCAGCATTTGGCAATCCTGAAAGTGGAGGATATATTGTCCAACCTGACATGGCGGGGCCAGAACCATCCCAAACTGTATGGTCCGGAAGTGCCGATGAAGCGTCTCCAATTTGGATGCCAAATACGGCCCCATCATAAACGAAAAGAGAGGCAAACATTAGTAACGTTGACAAAAAGAAAAACCAATAAGATAACATATTCAAAAAGCCAGAAGCCATATCTCTTGCACCAAGTTGAAGTGGGATGAGAATATTTGAAAAGGTTCCGGATAGTCCACCCGTCAATAGGAAAAAGACCATGATTGTACCATGAATGGTCACAAGACCGAGATACATATTCTCTTTCATGATACCATCTGGAGCCCAATTATCTCCTAAAAATACATTCAAAAAAGTAGATTCTTCACCTGGCCAAGCCAATTGAATTCTAAAAAAGATAGAAAGCATCATGGCTACAATTCCCATAAAAACTGCAGTCATTAAAAACTGCTTGCCAATCATTTTGTGATCTTGAGTGAAAATGTACTTTGATACAAATGATTCTTCATGATGGTGTGCATCATGATGATTGTTTTCGTGTGCTACTGTTGACATCTCAGTGTGTGTTTTTTAAATTTTAATTTTCTGAATTTGCAAGATCTTCTGATTCTCCTGCAGAATATGTATCCTTAAATGTACTTTGCTGCTTGGATATTTCCCACTGCTTAAATTCGTTTTTATCCAATACAACGACCATCATTTTCATTTTGTAATGTGCCGTTCCACAAATTTTATTACACATTAGAATAAAATTGAACTTTGGGTCAGCCTTCTTTTTACGCATTTCCTCCGTGGTTAAAGACGGTGTGAATTTAAACCTTGTCGGCATTCCAGGAACTACGTTCATTTGAGCCCTGAAATGAGGGAAATATGCAGAATGTATAACATCTTTAGATCTAAAGCTCATTTCGTACTCAACACCTTTACACAAGTATAGAGTATCGGTTTGAATAATATCATCGAAGGCATAAGCATCGTACTTCGAGTTGAAATTTTGTTGCATTTGAACTATAGAACGTAATATTCTACCCTTCACAATCAGCTTTTCTTCAAGCCTATCAAATATCTTCTGAGTTTCAGAATTCGGATCAGGAATTTCAACTTCTACGTGACCACTCAAACCTTTAGCATCTGCATAAATGTGTTTGTATGATTCTTCTACTTCTACTAGATTAAAATCTCCTTCTGAAGCTGCATTGTAAGAATCTTCTATATGGCTTTTATATGCAGAAGCACTTATTAAACCTCTATATCCTGAAGTCAAATGATCAAGTTGTGCTAATTTCAGCTCTTGCTCAATTGCATCAATGGCTTTTTCCGTTTCACTTCTCGCTGATTCGATTGTTTCGGTAGTCATTAAGGCAAGTGGGTTATTGCCTTCGTTCGTAAGCTTGTAGTCATATTTACCTAACTTTCCATTCTCACCTGAATATCTCGCGGTCCAATCAAATTGCTTCGCGAAAAGCTCTATCCGGACTGATTCCTTGGAAGGACCAGAAGTAAGCTCATTCCAAGATTGCAATCCTAGAATAATAATTACTGCCAAAACAATGGCAGGAACTACGGTCCAAACGGCCTCCAATTTGTTGTCATGCGCATAAAAAGTAGCTTTAATTCCTGGTTTTCTTACATATTTAAAAGCAAAATAAAACAACAGAAAGTTGGTGATAAAAAATACAATGATGATGATTACAAAATTTAAGTTCAATAACCAGTCCGTCTCGATTCCCTGAAGAGAAGCAGCCTCACCTCTACCTGTCCATCCATATGTCAACATGAGATATATGAATCCAAGGAATTGAAACATCATGAATCCAAGCATTAGCTTTGCATTTAAATGATTGTCACGATCATTAACGTCATGCTCTCCTTTCTTTTTTAATTTAGAGCTTAGCTCATATAATCTAACAAGCTGTGCTAGCGCAATTACTCCGGTAACAAGGACAATAAGAATTATTAATTTTTCCATTTCTTTTTATCTACTGGTTCATTAAATTTCGTGATGGATGCTTTCATCCAAAAATGGGTGGTTAACTGGGGTTAATGGCGATTTGGTTAGATTTCTAAGTATAACCCAAATAAAACCTCCCATAATAAGCAATGCCATTCCAATTTCTAGTGCTCCAATGTGTGCAGTGGATCCTAAAGAACCTCCTGAAACCATAATGTATACATCTAGCCAATGTCCACCTAAAATAATCAATCCAACAAATGTCAAAATACCCGCATGACGTTTTGCATCACGCGACATTAATATTAACATTGGAAAAGCAAAATTGATCACAAACATTGCAAAATATAAGAATTGATAATTTTCAATTCTCATCTGATAATAGGATACCTCTTCACCAATATTGGCATACCAAATAAGCATGAACTGAGAAAACCATAGATAAGACCATAGAAAAGAAGTCGCAAATGTCCACTTTCCTAAGTCATGAATATGCGATTCATTGACTTTTTCAAGGTACCCATGTTTCTTCAAGTGAAGAGTAACTAAAATCAATACCACCATTGTAGTACACCACATTCCCGCAAATGTATACCATCCAAATAGCGTGGAGAACCAGTGCACATCAATTGACATTAACCAATCCCAAGAGGACGTAGAGCTGAATACAGCAAAATAAACTAAGAAAAGTGCCCCGCGACGATAATTTTTAAAGTGTAGTTCTGTACCTCCAATTTTATCTTCCTCTAAAGAGCGTTTTCTAAAGCCATTCAAAAAGATCAAATAAACTGCAAAATAAACAATGGTACGAATCCAAAAGAATGGTTTGTTCAAATAGGCAGACTTACCTTGAATAATTTCATCATGAGCAACAACCTCTGGGTCCATCCATGAATAAACATGGGCCCCATCCATCATTGTAATCACCAATAATACAATGCCAAAAAGGCCAATACCATATGGTAAAAAGCCAGCAACAGCCTCAATGACTCTTTTTACTGAGGCATACCATCCTGTCTCCGTAGCGTAAGCAAGAGCAAGAAAAAACAGTGCTCCTAATCCAATTGCAAAAAAGTAAAAAGCATTAATTAATCCATTCGCCATGAAACGTGTCCAAAAATGATGATCATCAAGGCCCGTAATGACTCCTATTAAGGTCAATAACAATCCCCCACCTGCTATCAACAGGGTGTTTCTTTTGGCTTTTTTGGTTATTTCAAATTCCATTTTCAACTATTTATTACTTGGTATCTCCTTCCTCTACTTGTAGTTCTTCTGCTGAATTTGTTTCTTCTAAATCAGCTGAATCATCCTCAACAACTTCTTCTTCTTTTCCATAACCATCAATTTGGAATTGACGGACATAATGGACAAGTGTCCATATTTCTTTTTTATTCAAAAGTGAACCATGTGCCCCCATATATCCTTTTCCATAATATATGCTATGAAATATCTTACCATCAGATAAAGTATCTAATGATTTATATGCAGGAACTACACCTAGGTCTCCATATGCACCACTTTGTATCATTGGGCCATTTCCATCTCCTTTCTCTCCATGACAATGCATACACATTGCAGCATATAAATCCTTTCCTTCGGACAAAATTTTATCTGCATTATCGTCTGTCATTGTATACGGATTAACAGTAACATTCCTAGTTAATTCATACTGACTTTCTTCACTTAAATCCCAGCCGTACAAACCATGTGTTTCTTCCCACGCCTTTCCGGCTTTGTATTTATTCGGCATCATCATACTCACATATGACTCATCTGTACCAACAAACGGAATGGTGTATTTTGGAGTATGTCTAGCTGATAACTTTGTTTTTAACTCTTTGTTTTCACGACCACGAATTTCACCATAATCAACGTAGGTTTCAATTGCTGGTGACCGATACATATCGGGCATGAATTCGGTTCCCGGACTATCCGGATCTGACTCACAAGACGGAAGTAAAAAGATGACTCCTAAAAGAGGTAGTAACATCGTTAAAATAAAATTCCTTTTCATATTGTCCTTGTTTCTCTAATTACTAAATGTTTTTTTTATCAATTTCAATATAGCCCGTATCTTTGATCAGCTTGTCAAGCTCCTTTTCATCCATTGAATTGTCAGCTGTTCTTATTTCTAAAACGAACTTGTCATCAGTTGTTCGAGGGTCTGGATTTTGAGCAGGCATTCCTGGTAATGTTCTATTCTTCAAAAGATAGGTTATTGCCATACCATGTGCTGCACACAAAACAGTAAACTCAAATGAAATGGGAATAAACGAAAGAATGTTATCTAAATAGGTAAAGTTTGGTTTACCTCCAATATTCATTGGCCAGTCGACAATCATAAAATATCTCATCCCTATGGTTGCAAGCGTAAGACCAGTCAAACCATAAATAAAAGCCATAATTCCCAAACGCGTGTTTTTCACACCAATAATTGGATCTATGCCGTGAATAGGAAATGGTGAAAACGCATCAGCAATCTTGATCCCTTTAGAAACAAGCTTTTTTGCTCCGTCTTTCAATACGCCATCATCATCGTACATTACATAAATTACTTTATTCGCCATACTCTATTAATTAATGGTTTTTATGATAATCAGGTGACTCCTTATACGATTGACCAGATCCTTTTAGGATTGACTTGATTTCATTCAAGGCCAATACGGGGAAAAATCTAGCAAACAATAAAAAGAAGGTAAAAAACAATCCAATTGTACCTATGTAAACGCCAATATCAATTGGACTTGGATAATGCATACTCCATGAAGATGGTAAATAATCCCGGTGAAGAGATGTCATGATAATTACATAACGTTCAAACCACATTCCTATATTCACAACTATTGATATAAAAAAGGTAAACAATAAGCTTCTTCTTAGTTTTCTAAACCACATGAGCTGAGGTGATATCACGTTACAAGTCATCATCGCAAAATAAGCCCACCAATAAGGTCCAGTTGCCCTATTTAAAAACGCATAAGCTTCATATTCAACACCAGAATACCATGATATAAACAGCTCTGTAATGTATGCTGTCCCAACAATTGATCCTGTAACCATAATTACAATATTCATGTACTCAACATGTTTCGTGTGAATGTACGCCTCCAGACTCATGGCTTTTCTCATGATCAACAATAAAGTTTGTACCATTGCAAACCCTGAGAATACAGCTCCCGCCACAAAATATGGAGGAAATATCGTCGTATGCCATCCAGGAATCACAGATGTGGCGAAGTCAAAGGATACTATCGAGTGAACAGAGAATACTAGTGGAGTTGCAAGACCAGCTAAAACCAGAGAAACAAGCTCAAAACGATTCCAATGCTTGGCTCTTCCTGACCATCCAAATGATAGTATTGAATACATCTTTTTTGACAACGGTTTTTTAGCTCTATCCCTTATTGTTGCAAAATCAGGAATCAAACCAATGTACCAAAAAACGAGTGAAACGGAAAGGTAAGTCGATATAGCAAACACATCCCATAAAAGAGGCGAATTGAAATTCACCCATAGGGATCCAAATTGATTTGGAATTGGAAGCACCCAATATCCTACCCATAATCTACCCATATGAATCAGAGGGAATAGCCCCGCCATGAATACAGCAAAAATCGTCATTGCTTCGGCAGAACGGTTAATTGCCATTCTCCATTTTTGGCGAAACAATAACAAAACGGCAGAAATTAAAGTACCAGCATGACCAATACCAACCCACCATACAAAATTGGTGATATCCCAAGCCCATCCAATGGTCTTATTTAATCCCCAAACTCCAACTCCTGTACCTAATAAGTATAATATACATCCAACACCGTACAGCCCAATAATGAGAGCAATTCCAAATAGAATATACCACATTTTGGGTGCTTTATCCTCGATAGGCCTACAGACATCTTCTGTAATGTCGTGGTAGGTTTTGTGTCCGAGTATGAGGGGTTCTCTTATTGCAGCTTCCTTTTGCATACTGTTTTGTCTTAATGATGTTTATTATTTGATCCATGATGAGATTTCTTCTCCACTTGCAACTTAGATAGTAGATTGTTTTCCTCATTACGAACTTTAACTTTATACCAAACATTTGGTTTGATACCAACTTCTTCGAGTGCCTGATAAGATCTTTTATCTTCCGAACTTTTTCTGATTTTTGAATTCACATCGTTCCAATCTCCAACTACTATAGCATTCGTTGGACACACATCAGCACATGCTGTAGAAAATTCACCATCAGCTACTGGCACTTTATCGATCTTAGATTTCAATTTTGTAGCTTGAATTCTTTGAACGCAGAATGAGCATTTCTCCATTACACCCCTTGACCTTACGGTCACATCCGGGTTCAATACCATCCTTCCAAGGTCATCTTGAGCAGGATTAATCTCCGTAAACTTCTTGTATGAAGGGTAATTAAACCAGTTGAACCTTCTCACTTTGTATGGACAGTTGTTTGCACAATATCTTGTCCCGATACATCTGTTATATGTCATTTGATTCAATCCCTCATTACTATGTGTTGTTGCCGCAACCGGACAAACAGTTTCACATGGAGCATGATTACAGTGTTGACACATCATTGGCATGTGCACAACCTTTGGATTTAAAGCAGCAATTTCAGCTTGGTCATATGAAAAAGACTTTTTGTTCTTCTTTGTTCCAACAGCTGCTTCTTCATCCGAAGCAAAATACCTGTCAATTCTTAACCAATGCATTTCTCTACCCCTTCGAACCTCATCCTTTCCTACTACTGGAACATTATTTTCAGATTGACAAGCCACCAAACAATTTGAACATCCTATACATGAAGACAAATCAATTGACATTCCCCATCGGTGCCCAACATTTTCAACAGGATGTGCATCCCAAATATCAAACTCGCTTACAGGCTTTTCAACATGATTCAAATCATCATCCAATGTTTGTAAAGTATGTGCAGGGTTATATGCTTCTTTGCCTTTTGAATCATAAATTTCTTTTGTCGTCTCACGGACAATAGAATGACGCCCCATCACCGTATGATGAATTTGTGTTGCAGCAATAATATACTCACCATCAACTTTTGCCACCTTTCCTGAATTTGAGTAATTAAACTCCTCATTATCCATTGATAACATTGGGAATACATTCGCGCCAATTGGTTTTGGCTTTCCTTTCTCTGTCACCTCATGACCACCATATTCGGCTGTTTGATATGCTGACTTTCCAATTTTTTCTCCATTTTCTCCTCTTCCATAACCCAATGCTACGCCCACTGTACCTGGTGCTTGACCTGGTAAAGGATAAACAGGAAGCGTTTTTGAAATACCATTAACAGTAATTTTCGCCAATGACAGACCATTTTCTTGATCATAAGTGGTTTTATAACCAGCTTTTGTCATCTCAACAGGGTTCATTGTAATGTAGTTGTCCCAAGTTACCTTTGAAATTGGGTCAGGCAATTCATGCAACCATGGATTGTTGGCATTATTTCCAATACCAATTGCTGTTTTTTGATATAATATCACCTCTGTTCCTTTTCCTGTACTTGGCATTGAGGCATATGGAGCAGCGCTGAATGACATCGAATCTTCCAACATTGGTTGCTGAAGCTCTACACAGCTATTGTGCATGACCATATTAAAATCTGCAGTACTTAAACTCGAGAAAGTCTCTTTAATTTTGTCATAAGCAACTGTTGAATCTTTTCCTCCACGTTCCGCTTTTCCAGACCAAACCAAAAATGATTCCAATGCAGATGCTGTATTATGTAATGGCCTAATTGTCGGTTGTGCCAAAGCATAGTGATTGGATTTCGGATGGAAATCAGCCCAAGACTCAAGAGCATGATGGTCCGGACAATTGTATGAACATAAAGCTCCTGTTTCATCAGAATGAGAGTTCAAAGAAACAGTAACTTTAACTTTTTTATTTTTTAAAGCCTTCTTAAGATCGTCTTTGGGTAAGGTATATGCTGGATTTGAATTGTAAAATAATACAACATCATATGCCCCAGCAGAAATTCCTTTGACACATTCTAGCAATTTGGCATCTTCCGATTGAAAAAGGTTCAACTCATTATCCAGTAATATTGTAGTACCATTAGATTTATTGTGGTGATTAATTTCATTCACCAACTGCTGAAGACCAGTGTTGTTTGTTCCACAAACCACTAAAGATTCATTTCCACTTTTTAATAATGACTGAATAGCAATGTCAGCCGTTTTCTTTAAAGTTGATGATAGCTTTATTGTACTTGACATTCTCTTTACTCCAGCCAAAATGTATTTTAGTACATTGGCTTCTTCTGAAGGTTTTGTCATCGCACGATAATCAGCATTAGATCCCGTAACACTCATTACAGACTCAAACTGAAAATGCTTAGACATCCAATCTCCGTTATTATCAGGATTTCTTTTCTGGCCGTATTGCGATGCAAACTCAGTAGGGAGTAACCATGTACTTAAAAAGTCTGCATTAACGCCAACTATTGTTTTTGCTTTTGAAAAATCATAGCTTGGAATAAATGACTTTCCAAAATTTAACTCATTTGCTTTTCTTATTGCTGAATAAGAAATTGGGTCGTACTGAATATGGTTAAATTCACCATTTACAGCTGTCTGTAGCTCTGCAATTGCACTTTGCAATGAAGGACTAATGATTGTATTAGAGATTAACGCAACACGATTGGCATCTTTAATTGCTTTTGAAATCTCATTATCGACTGTTTTCCAGGTAGATTTTTTTCCACCTTTCAATGGGTGCTGAATTCTTTCACTATCGTAAACCCCAAGTACAGAAGCGATAATTGAAGGAGAAACAGATCCACTCGTGAATCCAAAGTGTTTATTTCCTTTTATAAAAATAGGACGAGCCTCTCTTGTCTTTACAAGTATGCTTGCATATGAAGAACCGTCATAATATGTAGATGCATACCAAGTAGGCATACCTGGAGTTACATTTTCTGGTTTCATTACATATGGAACGGCTTTAATAACTGGGGTCTCGCAGGCAGCCACCGTTGCAGCAGCGACAGAAAACCCAAGAAACTTTAAAAAATCTCGACGACCCGTTGATGATTCGCCTAATTTTTCGTCAGCTAAAAAACTCTCAATTGAACTTGACTGTGGAAACTCAGATTCTTTTGAATCTCGAAAGGACTTCGTTTCATTCAATTCTTCAATTCCTTTCCAATATTTTTTCGTATTTGCCATACTTCTTATCCTTACAATAGAAAATTTTCAATTAATAGTGACACTTGGAGCATTCCCATCCGCCAAGCTCTTTTACTGTAACTTTACCGTCATCATTGTAGCTATTCAATAAGCTATAATCATTCTTTTTAAGTCTGTTATGAATTTCAGTATAATATGCGTTGTCCGTGCCCGCAATTTTAACCCCAGACTGGTTATGACATTCAATACACCAACCCATAGTTAAAGTTGGCTTAGTAAATTCAATTTGACTGTCAATATTTTCTTGAATTTTATTTAATTCACCATGTGGCTGAACTTTTGCCGTCTCTTTCATTTTCGTCATATCTCCATGACATTGCTTACAATCTAGTCCTCCAACAACTACGTGCTGAGAGTGATTGAAATAAACATGGTCTGGTAAATTATGTACCTTATTCCATACTATTGGTGATGTTTCACCTGTGTATGCACCAGAAGGTCCTTTGGTAGGATCCCATCCAGCAGCAGCATAAATCTTTTCTATTTCACTTTGATATTCCTTTCCTTCACCATTGATTTTTTTATGACAATTCATACATACATTTACCGATGGTATTCCTGCAGATTTTGATTTGGTAACTGAATTGTGACAATACTTACAATCAATACCATTGATTCCTGCATGCACATCATGAGGAAAAGCAATAGGCTGAGAAGGCTGATAATTCTCCATCACATTAATACTGTATAACATTTTGAACAATCCTACAAATAGAGAAAGAACTATAACCAAAGAAACAATCCCCACATAGAGTCTGTATTTCCATGCCCAGGTCTTAAATTCTTCTATATAAGTTAAGGAATCTGTTTCTTCACTACTTTCTTTAGTTGCAATTTTTAATTGTCTCCGTACGCCACTAACAGCCATAATAATGACCACAAACATTGTTCCTAAAATAATCCAAGTCCATGGTGTTCCACCTTCTTCTTCCTCACTCTCTCCAGATACTATTCCAGCCTGGTTTGCTCCACCACCTGATGCATTTGGATCTTGCGAATCTACCCACTCAAAAATGGAACCAATTTGTTCGTCTGTCAAATCAGCAAAAACGGTCATAACACTACCCTTATACTCTGCAAAGACTTCAGCAGCCCTTTTGGACTTTCCGCTTGCTCTTAAAGCGGCATTGTTTCTTACCCATTCATATATTAAATCTCCTTCCCCGGCATCTTCCCATCTCTGAACAGCACCATACAATTTTGGTCCTGTACCGTTTTGAAAAACGGCATGACAAGTTGCGCATTTCGCCTTAAAAATGGCTTCACCTTGAGAATGATATGATGGGGATAACGATAGAAACGCTAATAAGAGAATTCCCATACAGAGGGACTTTATGCTCCTAACCCGTTGTGTATTAGTTATTTTCATGAAATGTGAACTAAATTGGTCAAAATTTAAACTATGTACATACATTTTAACAGGGGCAAAATTACCAAGATTCATTGTTTATATGACACTTTTATGACAAAAAGAGTCTCATAAATATTAATTTAAAATGATTCTAAATAAGGTCTTGTATCGAAATGAAACTATTTTAATTATTTTCGTAATAAGATATAACGACACGTCGAATCAATAACATGAAGAATAAAATTCTAGTCATACTTTCATTTTTTTTAATTGCAAGCTTTTGTTTTTCTCAAGTCAATGTTGAATCAGAAAGGGTACAAGTAAATGCTGATAGTAGAATTGACCAATTGATTGAAATTGAAAAAAGAATAGATCAAATTCAGGGTTTTCGTCTACAGATTTGTTTTGACTCTAATAAAGACGTTGTAGATGCAGCTCGTGACAAGTTTCTTAAATCATATCCATTGACTGACACCTATGTGTCCTTCGAAAATCCTCATTTCAACTTAAAGGTAGGAGACTTTAGAAGTAGACTAGAAGCGGAAAAGGTAAAGAGAGAATTATTCGGCGAATTTGTCATTTGCATTATTCATGAAGAGCTTATTAATCTCCCGAGAATAGATTAAAAATGTCTCCAACCCTGTGCATTCAGTGTCACTGCAGTGTCATTTTTATCAATCAATAAGTTTGCGTTTGATTTATCCGTGGCAAATCCAATAATTGAGAAATTAGGGTTGTTCTTGAATTTGTCAAAATCTTTTTGATTTGCGGTAAACAATAGCTCATAATCCTCTCCTCCATTCAGGGCACAAACAAAAGGATCAATACCCAACTCTTCTGCAGTAAGAGCACTTTTTTCCGAAATTGG
>QOQC01000040.1 GCA_003331365.1 Flavobacteriales bacterium
AAAATAATCTCAGAAGGACTGCAATTTAGGTAATTGGCAATATTTCTTCTTGATTTTTCAATTAAAGCTTTGGCATTACGACCAAAATAGTGGCTCGAAGAAGGATTCCCAAAATTACTTTGAATGACAGGAGCCATAGACTCATAAACTTCTTGAGCCAATGGTGTTGTTGCCGCATTATCAAGATACACTTTCATTTAAAAACCTTTCGGCGAAGATAAGAAATATCCTATAGATGAAATAGAATTGAAAAACATCATTGATTGAATTATTGAGCATTTAATCGAAAGATAACAAATTTGTTAATCGATATTTATTTCGAACAAATATCTCCGTACAAATCAAAATGATCTGCACTTTTAATATGTATGTTTTCAAAATCTCCGATCCGCACATAATTCCCTTCCTTTTTTAATAAGACTTCATTATCTACATCGGGTGAGTCAAACTCACTACGACCAATAAAATAAGTACCTTCAGCTCGGTCGAAAAGAACTTTTAGCGTTTTACCTATTTTATTCTGATTTAAATCATGACTAATTCCTGATTGTAAATCCATTATTAAATCGGACCTTTCTTTCTTGATTTTTTGTGGGACATCATCCTTAAAATTAAAAGCATGTGTGTTCTCTTCATGAGAATAAGAGAATATGCCAAGCCGATCAAATCTACTCCGCTCCACCCAATCATACATTTCTTGAAAATCAGCTTCAGTTTCACCTGGATAACCGGCAATTAGTGTAGTTCTTAAAGCTATTCCAGGTACTTCATCACGAATACGTGCAATAAGATCCTCTGTTTTTTCTCGTGTAATCCCTCTCCTCATTGCCTTCAAGATTTTTGTTGATCCATGTTGAAGTGGCATATCCAGGTAATTGCAAATCTTTGGGTTATTTTTCATTACATTCAACACATCCATAGGAAATCCTGAAGGAAATGCATAATGAAGACGAATCCATTCAATACCTTCAACTAAGCAGAGTTGCTCAAGTAAATTAGCTAGAGCCCTTTTTTTATATAAATCAAGACCATAGTAGGTTAAATCTTGAGCAATAAGCATAAGCTCTTTTACTCCTTTTGCCGCTAAAATCTTTGCTTGATGAACCAACTCCTCTATCGGCGTCGAAACATGTTTGCCTCGCATCAAAGGAATGGCGCAAAAAGAGCAAGGTCGGTCACAACCCTCAGCAATTTTGAAATATGCATAATGACTTGGCGTGCTTAATAACCTTTCACCAACCAGTTCGTGCTTATAATCAGCCTTTAATGTTTTAAGTAATCTAGGGAGCTCTCTCGTTCCAAAAAAGGCATCAACTTCAGGTATTTCACTTTCGAGATCAGACTTGTACCTCTCTGATAAGCAACCAGTAACATAAACCTTGTCTACATCACCATCCTTTTTAGCTTCAGCATAGCGAATAATTGTATCAATTGATTCCTGTTTTGCATTATCAATAAAGCCACATGTGTTTATGATAACCACCTCGGCATCATCTTCAGTTGACTCGTGAGTGACGTCAAATTTATTGGCCTTAAGCTGAGCCATCATAACTTCGGAATCAAAAGTATTTTTTGAGCAACCTAGTGTTACAACATTTATTTTATTTTTCTTGAGGGTTTTTGTCTTCATCGTATTGTTGCAAAATTAAGCTACTTTCGCATATAAGTATGATGTTTAAGAGATTTACTTTATTTTTTTGCTGTTTATTTTTTCTTTTAAGTTGCCGTAATACAACCGTGATTGATCCTTACTTCTTCCAAAATGGTATGGAGGAAATTGATATGAAAGCCAAACTTTCACCATTCAAGCCTAATGGAAAAACATTTCGTGTGATTGATGCATACATCGATGCAAATTTATTGTATATGCAAGTTGAATATAAAGCAGCATGTTCAGGTAAGGATTCATTTGAATTTATGGGTGGTCCTCTATTTTATGATGATCAAAATAGAAATGCACGAGAAGCGAGATTATTTATAAAAAATTCCGGTGAAGCTTGTTCACTTATAGATGAAACCTTAATTATTGACTTAAGACCAATAACTAGTGTCGAACAAAGAGATGCAGAAGTCATACTGCATATTGGTGGCTGGAGAACAAAAATGACTTATGTATACATTCCACACAAAGACTGAAATTTGAATCAATTCATTTAAAACTTTATCAATCCTAATTTTATGAATACCCCAAATGCACCATTATTCGTTACAGGAATAAGTACAGATGTTGGAAAAACGATTGTTTCGGCCATCTTATGTGAATATCTCAAATTTGACTACTGGAAACCGATTCAAACGGGTAAAGAACTTGGCACAGATACAGAATCATTAAAAAAACTTGTGAGCCAACCCAATTTTAAAGTTTATGATGAATCATATTTATTAAATGAGCCTTTATCACCTCATGCTGCTGCAAAAATTGAAAATGAAAATATTTTACTTGAAAAAGTAAATTTACCTACAAAGGCATCGAAATTAATTATTGAGGGAGCAGGAGGTCTTTTGGTACCGATTAATTATAATAATGAGACCATATGTGACCTTATAAGAAAGTTCAATTGTTCAGTCATTTTGGTAGTAAAAGAATACCTTGGAAATATAAATCACACGCTTCTTACCATATCCCACCTCAAGCAACAAAACATTGATATATTTGGAATTGTCTATGTAGGTGATGAACTGCCAGAAACTGAAAAAATAATTGAAAAAATGACAGGAGTTCCATCCTTATTTAGGGTTCCTTTATTTTCGTTGATAAACAGGGATACAATACGTAAATTTGCAGAACAAATTCCATTGAGGCATTGATCAAATGAGTCAAAAAGTCGATAAACAGCATATCTGGCACCCGCTGACACAGCATCAGTCACATCCAGAGCACATAGTCATTAAAAAAGCGAAAGGTGCTATTCTTTATGACGAAAACGGCAATGAATATATTGACGCTATTGCCTCTTGGTATACTTGTATGTATGGACATTGTAATCCGTACATTACGCAAAAAGTATCTGAGCAGATGAGGAACTTAGATCATGTAGTGTTTACGGGTTTCACGCATAAGCCTGCTACAGATTTGGCGACATCTTTGATGAAAATTTTACCTCAAAATCAACAAAAGATTTTTTTTTCTGACAATGGATCTACCTCAGTAGATATTGCTCTAAAAATGTCTCTACAATATTATTTTAATCAAGGATTGAAGAGAAATAAAATTATTGCTTTTCAAGATGGCTTTCATGGAGACACCTTTGGAGCAATGTCTGTTTCTGGACTTTCTATATACAATGGACCGTTTGAAGATCATTTTCTTGATGTAGATAGAATAGCTGTACCAAATAAAAGCAATATTGAAAAAGTAAAAAAACATTTCATAACGCTTTTATCAAAAAACAATGTCGCCGCGTTCATATATGAGCCTTTGGTCCAGGGTGCAGCAGCAATGAAGATGCACGATGCAGATTTATTAAATCAATTGTTAGAAATTGCCAAAAAATTCAATGTGATTACAATTGCCGATGAAGTCATGACTGGATTCGGAAAAACGGGCAAAAACTTTGCCTCTGAATACTTGATTGAATTACCTGACATTATATGTCTTTCCAAATCTTTAACGGGAGGGTTAGTTCCAATGGCAATTACGTCATGTTCTGATAAAATCTACCAAGCCTTTCTAAGCTCCGAAATGGAAAAAGGATTTTTTCATGGCCATACCTATTCTGCCAATCCAACTTCTTGTACGGCCGCCATAGCCAGCATAGAATTATTAATGTCCAAAGAAATACAAAACAGTATTGATCGAATTAAAACTGCTCATAAGTCATTTCTAGAAAATATTAATAATCACCCTAAAGTAAAGAGCACACGTCAACAAGGTATTATTGCTGCCGTTGATTTGAATATCGAAACAGATAGGTATGGAGACTTGAGGTACAAGCTATTTGATTTCTATATGGAGAAAGGCGTATATTTAAGACCTTTAGGAAACACCGTTTATATTCTCGCACCGTTTATTATTTCAAATGAGCAACTGACCAAAATTTACAAGGCAATTGAGGATAGTCTGGAAATTATCTAAAGTAGGATGTATTAACTATTATTATGAATGAATCTTATTGGAGTAAACGATATCAAAATAAGGAAACTGGATGGGATATTGGTGAACCATCAAAACCATTAATAAAATTACTTCAGAAATACGCTAATAAAGAAATCAAGATATTAATTCCCGGATGTGGAAATGCATATGAGGCAGAATATCTACATAATAATGGTTTTACAAATGTTTCTATTATTGATATTACGGAAGAACCTCTTAAAGCCTTCAAAAATAGAAATCCTAATTTTCCCAAAAATCAAATTTTACATGGTGACTTTTTTGAACATAAAGGATCCTATGACTTGATTGTTGAGCAAACATTCTTTTGCGCCATTAACCCACAATTACGTCAAAAATATGTGTTAAAATGTCACGAGTTATTGAATCCAAAAGGAAGACTTTTAGGTGTTCTATTTAATCGTGAGTTCGAAGGAGGTCCACCATTCGGAGGAAGTGTCGAGGCGTATGAAAGACTTTTTAGATCCCATTTTCCTATTGTAAATATTAAAGAATGTCAATATTCAATAAAGCCAAGAACTGGAAATGAAGTTATAATCAACTGTAAAAAGTAATTTAATCTACTAACTGATCTTTCAAAATATAGTTCAGATGATAATCCACTAAAGGTCCAACTGGTTTCTGGACAATTGATTTAATTTCAATTCCCATTTCCTGCGCCGCAGTATTTAACTCTTTTTCTAGCAAGGCTGATAAAGAACCTACAAAATGAATAGCTGTTTGCTTATAACTGGGATAACAACATACATGAACCTCAAGAAAATGCCTTAAACCTTTTATGATGTACTCATTAAAAAAAGGATGGTCTTTATGTTCAACAACAAATGGCATAAATGAGGCAATATAAACGTTGGCATTAGCTTGTTTGTATACTCTGTCTACAATTGTAGCATTATTTAAATTAAACCTTTTCTCAAATGCATCATTAATTTCTTCGGGCAGTATCTTATACAAATAGCTTGAAAGTAAGTACTTACCGAAATAGCTTCCACTACCCTCGTCACCTAATACATATCCCAGAGCCGGAACCTCTTCGACTAGATTTTTGCCATCAAAAAAACAAGAATTAGAACCAGTACCTAAAATACATGAGATGCCTGGCTCTCCATCATAGGTAGCATAGGCGCATGCCAATAAATCATGATCCACAAGTATTTTGGCAGATGGAAAAACAGTACTTAAACCATTTTCAACTATCTTATTAAGCTTTTCACTCGAACATCCTGCACCGTAAAAATAAATATGCTCAATTTTTTCTGATAGCAAAGTCAAATCAGGATGCTGACTAATCTCAGTGGATATATCTTCTGCAGAATGGAAATAAGGATTAAACCCTATTGTATTATAAAAACTTTGGTTATTTTTGTCGTCAATCAAAACCCAATCACTTTTGGTTGATCCACTTTCAATGATAAAAATCATAAATAGTATTTTTAGCTGAGTGTCATAAACACACTTTCAAATATATAACAAAAACTTAACATTGAGCTCAAATAAAAAAAATAAAGCATTAGAATTAAATCCAAACGTATCTATTGACAATATCATCTTTGGCTTTGATTTTGACCAGCTCTATTGTTTACTTATTGATAGTGGTATTTCAAAGACAACTGGGCGTCCAAGATTGGCAGTTCCCGGGGACTTAATTTATGACAACGAAACGCTAGATGAGGCTGCAAATAGAATTTTAAAGGAACTTACAGGTATAGACAATATTTATCTAGAACAGATAGGTGCTTTTGGCGATCCCAATAGAATGGGAAAAGAGTCTGACAAGGAATGGCTAAAATCAATGAGAGCTGAACCTGAGGCTAGAGTTATTACTGTAGCGTATTTTTCATTGGTTAAAATGGATGACTTTAACCCGAAAGCTTCCTCTTTCGCAGAAAGTGCAGGCTGGGCTCCCATTAATGAAATTCATGAATTGGCTTTTGACCATTACGAAATATTACAATGCGCAAGAGAGCAGCTAAAAAGAAAAATTAAAATTCAACCTATAGGCTTCAATCTTCTTCCTGAAAAATTTACTTTAAGTCAGTTACACAAATTGTATGAAAGTATTCTGAATAAAGCATTGGACAAAAGAAACTTTAGACGAAAGATATTAAATCTACAAATACTTACCCCGCTTAATGAAAAGCAGGTTGGAGTCCCGCATAAACCCTCACAGCTTTTCGAATTTAACGAAGAAAAATATCAAAAGCTTTCAAGCGAAGGCTTTGATAATTTTGGATTTTAATTCCCCAACAAATTCACTATATTTGTTTAAAGAGTTACAGACCTGTAACTTTTCGCTTATTCAATTTGTATTAACTGTAATAGCAAGTTTTGAGAAGACATGAATACAACAATTTGATTGACGAGCTTGGCGCTCCACTCTATCGTTACGCATTTCATTTTATGCGAAACGAAGAGGATGCCAAGGACATTGTTCAAGATGTTTTTGAAAAACTATGGATTAACAGAAAAAAAATTGATTTGGAAAGAGTAAAATCTTGGCTTTACAAATGTACGCACAATGCAATGATTAACTTTTTAAATAAAAAGTCAAGAACGCGTTACATGGATAGCCAATCACTTCCCGAGAAACCCAGTATGCCTGACTCAACTTTTGAGTCGCAACAAATGGTAGAAAGGATTGTGAACATTCTTCCTCCAATTCAAAAAAGTATAATTCTGTTAAGAGACATCGAAGGTTATTCTTACGATGACATTGGACAAATTCTTGATTTGTCTCCGTCACAAGTTAAAGTATACCTTTTCCGTGCAAGAATGAAAATTAAAAAACAGTTAAAAGGATTGAATAAGCTCGCATGATTACTCCCAATTATGATAATATAGACCGATGGCTATTCGATTACACCGAAGGCAATTTGAGTTCTGAGCAAGAATCATTATTGGAGAATTATATCTTAAATCACCCTGAACTTGAAGTTGATTTAGACATGTGGAAAATGTCTAACATTAAAGCTTCTGAATCATTTGTAAACGACATTCATCTTCAAAAGAAAACCGAAAACCGAAAAGTATTTGCCTTGGTAAATACGATCGGATTAATCATAATCTTGCTCATTGGAAGACAAATGCATTATAATGAAGGTAGATTTAGTACACCAAACCTAGCTCTGGTCGAAATTCCGGAAAGTAATGAAATTTCAAACAGTGATGAAAAAACTAATGAGGTAAGCTTAAATGAAAGTAGAGTTAACAATATCATTGTAGATAATTCTTTACCTGAAGCTTCAAATCTGATTGCTGATATTTCCATGTATCCGATGGAAACAAATTCTTTGATTAGAAATGAGATCATTTTGGGCAATGCAAATCCAGTTTATAAGCAGGAATTATTAATTGAAAAATTAGAATTGAATCTTAACACACAATTAAGTGGAAATAAAACAATTAATACGATTGAAGGTGATTATAGAGAATTTGCAGAAAAAACGAATACAAAAACAATCGAATCAAAATCTTTTAACATTTTAGAAAACACCAAAGCTATTATAAATAAAATTGATCGTGCCCTTTCCAAAAATGTAGCACTTAGCAACTATAGAGACCATCACTATCTGATACCCCATACCTCATCAATTGATGCGAACTTAAGCACTATTGGCTCTGTATCTCAATCAAGGATTCAATCTATATCACGAGTCAGGTGGATGGATTCTAATCAAAACAAGCTAACCCAACAAATTACCTTTGATACTTATGCTAGAGGTATTCGTTCTGGTATCGGTGGGCAAGTAAACTATGATTATTATGCAGATGGAAGCATCAAAGATTGGAATGGAGCATTAATGATTTCTCCTAAAATTGCCTTGAGTAGAAACATCCTATTAGAACCTGTAGCGAAGTTAAAGGTAGGAAACAAGCTTTTGGATCGTGATAAAATAGAAAATAATTCTTTGGCTATTTTCAATTCAGATTCTCCTCAATTATTCTCCTACGATAGTACACTTAATGTAGGAAGAAAATTATGGTATAGAGATCTTGATATTGGATTTACCGTCAACACAAATATCTTTTATGTAGGTGTTCAAGCATCAAATATCCTAAATCATTCAGAAAATATATACCAGAATACTGAATCAACAAATTACCGAACACCGACAGTTTTAAGTGTTTATGGAGGAACACAATACGTTTCAAGGAATGAAAAGTTAAGCTTTCACCCCTACTTCTATTTACGTTCAGTAAATAAATACAATCAATATTTCGGAGGATTTTCGCTTGATTTAGATAAAGTTTATATAGGTGCAGCTGCCGACTTCGATAAAAATTACACCGGTTCAATAGGATTATCACTAGATCGATTTGCGCTAATACTGCAATCAACACGTTCATTTATTCCAAGCTTAAATCAACAACTTTACACCCACCAATTAACAATAAGAATAAACTCTGATATCAGTAAGAAAACAAGAAGGTATATAACATTTTAGCTCATGAAAAAATTACTCTTTATAATAACAATTGTTTGTATATGTCCTAAACTTCAAGCGCAGGACCCAACATTTACTCAGTTTTTTGCCAATCCAATCTATTTGAATCCTGCCTTGGCTGGTTCTTCGGGTTGTCCAAGAGTATCTATGAATTATCGGAATGAGTGGCCACAATTAACTGGTAACTACGTCACCTATTCAGCAGCATACGATACCTATGCAAAAGGAATTTCTGGTGGTGTTGGAATTTTGGCCATGCATGACCAGCAGGGTCAAGGAACAATTACAACCTCAATGCTTGGTTTGATATATTCATACAATCTAAAGGTAAATAGGAAATTTTCATTGATGTTTGGCGCGAGAGCTGCTTGGTTTCAAAAGTATTTAGATTGGGATAAATTGACGTTTGGTGATATGATTGACCCTAGAAGAGGATTCATATATCAAACTGGAGATGTTCCAAGAGGAAACGGACGAAGAGGTTTCTTCGATGCATCAGCAGGGTTTGTCGGATTTGGTAAAAACTTTTATTTCGGTGGCGCTGTTCACCACCTCAATACACCGGATGAATCTATGATTTTAGGAGAATCTCGTTTACCAATGCGATTTACAGGACATGTTGGGGCAGATATTCCATTAGGTAATAGAGGTAAATATTACAGTACAACTAGTATCATGCCTAATATCATTTACCAATATCAAAATGGTTTTCAGGAGCTTAATATCGGAACCTACGTCAAGTATGGAAACTTTACCGTTGGTGCATGGTATAGAAACAGAGATGCATTTATTCTTTGTTTTGGTATTACTACTGATAAATTTAAGCTTGGGTATAGCTATGATATTACTGTTTCTAAGTTAGGAAATGGTATTTCTGGAGGATCACATGAAGTATCCATGGGATTCAATCTAAAGTGTAGAAGAAAACCTAAAAACTTTAGAAAGATATCTTGTCCTTCGTTTTAATTCAGTCTTGATAAAATACTGGAAGAACATTGTAAGTTTTTTCAAAATAAGGACTGTTTTTATAGATGAAATATAATTGGTCCCACTCTGATTCTCGAAAACTAGAATCTTCTTTAAGTTTTGTCTTATATTTTTTTCTTAATGTAGGATTATTTTTCAAAATTTCGTCTATTTTATCTATAAAGACATAGCTAGAAAAATACTCTTTTTGTTGAAGATAACTATCAAAAAAATTCCAAGTAAAATATGAATCCTCTGCTTCTGGCTGAAGCACCGAATGAAGATATAGTGTATTCGCTTGATTACATCTTATTTTCCAGTCTCCTTTTTTAAGGTGTACAGACTGAATTTCTCTTTGAATCACAGGATTACTCAAGAAAAAATGTCCTTCATACGGTTTATCAGGGGTATTATAATCAATTACGCGAAAAACTCCTAAATCAACTATTGTATCAGTTTTGATTTTAACCATTTCAATTCTGTTTGCTTTAAGTCTTTTAATCACATCTTTCTCCTGTCTGCCGATATAATAAAAAGAGGGTAATTTAACAGAATCCACTGCTGTAAAATCATAATAATAAGGTATTGATTTTTCATAAGGGGAAGAAACATCATATTTTAACCTTTTTAACCCCGTAGTTCGATGCTTCGGAAAGCTATGCGCATATCCCTTGAATAGAATCGAATCATTGGTGTATTCCTTTCTTTTATAGTTCATCAAAAGAAATGATTTTGATCTTGCATAAGTTTTTGCCTTTAATCGCGATTCTTCAATGAGTTCTTTATGTAACCCCGTCCATTTTATAATCTCATCCATAAAAGCATAAGTGGCTCTAACGCGTTGAGGGAATGACTTTAGCATATGTGTCTCCACTGTAAAAGAAATACACTGAAATAGACCTGTATACCCCATAGAGTACCTTGGAAGATCGTTAAAAGAGCTTATTCCAAGGTCAGGTGTTTTTCCAATTAAATTAACGTATGGAAAAAGGTCCAAAGAATAATTATTCAATACCGCTTTCTCCAATTTTGGCAATAAACTCTCGTGGGTGATTTTTTCTATACTTGGCGCCATGCGATTTCGAAGTCCCGAAATATAGGTTAAGGTGTATTGATAATCAGCGCCATTCGAAACATGATTATCCACGAAAATATCGGGATCTAGGGCATGGAAAATCTTTGTAAAGGTGAAAGCATTTTTTGAATCCATTTTTATAAAATCCCGATTCAAATCCAAGTTTTGTGCATTACCTCTAAAACCATACTCCAATGGACCATTTTGATTGGCTCTACTGAAGCCAGATCGGTTCATCATCCCACCAATATTGTAAGCAGGTATAAATCCTATAATTGGCATATCAACCAACAATTCTGGATTCTTAGAAACTTCTTTCAACCAAATAATCATTGCATTAATACCATCAGGCTCGCCTGGGTGAATCCCATTATTGAATAGGATTGTAGTTTCATTTCTCGCTCTCCTAAATGCGATAAGAGAATCCTCTCCACCATTAATAAGACATAAATAAATGGGTAGCCCGTAATCGGAAGAACCCATGACATAAATATTAATTAAATCAGAGGAATCAGAAATATTTCTCAATATCTCAATAAGCTCAGGATATGATGGAGTTTCATTAGAATCCCAATCATATTGAGCATATGAAAAAATAGAAAGAATCAAAAAAACAGATAAAACAAAAATCTTCATGCGCACAAAGTTGAACTATTTAATGCTTATTAGCTTGTATGATTTACCAGCAATTATCAAAAAATAGATTTCGGTATTTTGTTTTTCAAAAAGGATTTTATTGTATCCATGAGAAACAATTCCTGACTTAATTGATTTTCCATTAGAGGATTTTAATTCGTATGTACGTTCCATTCCATCATTACTGAATTCAATATAATCCTGAATTGGATTTGGATAAATAAAATGTATCAAATTTTCACCTTCGTCAATCCCGGCGTTCAAACACTCAATATTCGTTTCATAATCTGACGAATTTGATGGAGTGTTTACCAAAAACTCACAATAGCATGGATCATTATCCAAATAGGTTTTCAACCATGATAGTGCATAAACACCTACCTCACCTCCTTCTAATTCTGGAGAATTTGCAGCACCATGCCCCCCGTTCGCAATTTCAAAATAAAGCTTATCAGTAGTTGAAGGAGTTCCTTGGTAGTGCATATAACCATATTCTGCAGAATTGGCAATATCATCATTTTCACCAGTAAATATTAAAACTGGCACATCATGTATGAGGTCAGAGGGCTCAAAACCATTTAAATCAAGCCATGGACACAAACCTATCACAGCTTTTAAAGATGGGTCTATTGAGGCCGCAAGTTGTGATCCTCCCCCACCCATTGACCAACCCGAAACAGCAAAACTATTGACGTCAATTTTGTCTTTTAATGGTGAATCTTGTCTCGAATTTTCTTCCTTGACGGTAACAATGGCATCAAGCAGAGCCGTAGATCTAGCAGAAGGCCAATCTGCGCAAGGGTCATTTGTTCCTAAAGTGATGGCAACTATTCCATGTGAGGCATAAAATGGCCCCCAATCCTGAATATCTGATTCAACCCCACAATAACCTGGGATTATTGCAATACCTGAGTATGGTGGAGTTCCATTGATTGGATAATAAATAGTTGCTCCATCGTAATCGGGTCCGTTTCGAATCGGATCAACACCTTCGATTAAAGACCCAACAGCGTATGGACCAGAATTGGAAATAGATTCCAAGTTTACCTCTTCACATTGGGAATAAAAAATTGAACAAATAAAGATGAAAAGTAAAGTAAAGGTAATTGGCTTCATAATTTATGTTTCATAGAAGGTATACAAGATAACTATAAATCCAAATAAAAGAATAATCAAATGCAACAATCAATGAATAGAAAACAATAAATAATATTAATGGTACAAATTGTTATTAAATTTGAAGGTGCGAATTGATATACTTACCATTTTACCTGAATTACTTAGAGGCCCATTTTCAGCCTCCATATTAAAAAGAGCTCAAGACAAAGGACTCGTTAAGATATTTATCCATAATATTCGGGACTATGCCACAAATAAGCATAAAAATGTAGATGACTATCAATATGGTGGAGGTGCTGGAATGGTAATGAGCATCGAACCAATTGTGAGTCTCATAGAAGAGTTAAAAAGCCAAAGAAAATATGACGAGGTAATATTCATGACTCCAGACGGAGGACTTTTAGAACAAAATACGTGTAACGAATTATCACTAAAAAAGAACATTATCATACTCTGTGGCCATTACAAAGGTATTGATGAGCGAATAAGGGAAAATTTCATCACAAAAGAGATTTCTATTGGGTCTTATGTCCTTTCTGGAGGAGAAATAGCTGCAGCCGTTTTAACTGACGCAGTTATTAGGCTTTTGCCAGGTGTTTTAAATAACGAAACTTCAGCATTAACAGATAGTTTTCAAGACAATTTACTATCGCCACCAGTATATACAAGACCCCCTGAGTTTAGAGGATGGAAGGTACCAGAGGTGCTTTTATCAGGGAATTTTCCAGAAATAGACAAATGGAGAGAGCAAGAAGCCTTGAAGAGAACCAAAGCAAGACGCCCGGACTTATTAGATAATTAATAGTAGAACGTCTGTAAAGATTGAGATTTGAATACCCTTTTTAACTAAATTTGCGCGAAAAAAATATTTCCATGATTCAATTATCTGATCGTCTTCTTTCAATGGAAGAATCTGCAACGATTGCCATGTCTCGCAAAAGTAGAGAACTTAAAGCTTTGGGTAAGGATGTAATCTCGTTATCTCTTGGTGAACCGGACTTTAATACACCAGACTTCATTAAAGATGCTGCCAATGAGGCCATGAAAAATAATTTCACGAAATATATGCCTGTTCCAGGATATGAGGATTTAAGGGAGAGTATTTCTAAGAAATTTAAAAGAGATAATAATCTCAATTATTCAAAGGACCAAATTGTTGTTTCAACAGGTGCAAAGCAATCTATAGCAAATGTTGTTATGACATTAATTAATCCTGGAGATGAAGTAATTATACCTGCACCCTATTGGGTTTCATATATAGAAATAGTCAAGGTTTCAGGAGGAGTTCCTGTTATTGTAAATGCTGGTATTGAACAAGATTTCAAAATCACAGGGGATGATTTATCAAAAGCAATTACATCAAAAACCAAACTGATTATTTTTTCTACACCTTGTAATCCAACTGGTTCGGTATACTCTAAGGAAGAATTGAGAAGTCTGGCTGATACCCTAAAAATGAACCCAAATGTAATTGCCTTGTGTGACGAAATATATGAACATATAAATTTTGAAAGCAAACATGAGAGCTTGGCTCAATTTGATGATATTTTTGACCAGGTAATTACGGTAAATGGTGTATCAAAATCTTGGGCAATGACCGGATGGAGATTAGGTTATATAGGTGCTCCTATTGAAATTGCGAATGCCTGCAGTAAGGTTCAAGGCCAATTTACCTCAGGAACCTGCTCGATTACTCAGAAAGCCGCAATTGCTGCAATGAATGCAGATCCAGATATACTAAAAGATATGATTTCTGCGTTCAAAAGTCGTCGATCATTGGTTTTGGAGTGGCTAAGTACAATCCCAGGTATTAAAACCAATCAACCGGGAGGTGCATTTTATGTTTTCCCTGATTGTTCTTATTATTTTGGGAAAAGCAATGGAGAGAGAGTAATTAATAACTCAAGTGATTTATGTATGTATCTATTGGAGGAGAGTCAGGTAGCTGTTGTTACCGGCGATGCTTTTGGAGACCCGAATTGCTTCAGAATATCCTATGCGGCATCGGAAGAAACCCTAAACGAAGCTATGCGTAGAATCAAAGAAGCCCTTTCAAAATTGAATTAAGTGAACCACCAAGAGTTATTTAATAAGTTCAAGCATAAAAAAGTACTCATTATTGGAGATGTGATGCTTGATGCTTATGTGATAGGTAAGGTGACAAGAATTAGTCCTGAAGCGCCTGTTCCGATTATTTCATTAGACAAAAAAGAGAATAGAATTGGTGGAGCCGGAAATGTAGCATTAAATGTGCTTAATCTTGAAGCAAAACCGATTGTTGCATCAGTCATAGGAAATGATTCCGAGGGAAACGAATTAATTAATCTCTTCGAAAAAAGGGGAATATCCACAGAAGGGATTATTAAAAGTGATAAAAGAAAAACTACTGTAAAAACAAGAGTCATTTCATCAAAGCAACAAATGCTAAGAATTGATTCTGAGGATATCCACTATATTTCTGATGAAATAAGGGAAAGCCTCTATTCGAATGTAAAACAGATAATTAATGATGGTATTGATGCCATTATTTTGGAAGATTACAATAAAGGTGTTTTTTCAAAAGATTCTATTCGATTTTTTATTGAACTCGCTAATGAAAATAATATTCCGATTACCGCTGACCCTAAAAAAGAAAATTTCAATGAATATTCAGGCCTAACTATTTTCAAGCCCAATCTAAAAGAACTCAAAGAAGGATTAAATGTTGAATTTGACTTTTCAGAAAGTAAAAAAGCTTTTGAAAATGCAGTAGCACAACTTAGAAAGAATATCCCTCATAAAATCTCTTTAGTCACACTATCTGAATATGGTATTTTCGCCAGTAATGGTTCAAATTCGTCTTATGCCAATGCCCATCCTCGTGACATCACAGATGTTTCAGGAGCAGGTGATACAGTTATAGCGACGGCTACGCTTTGCTTAATTTGTGGTGCCACAATTGAACAAATTGCTCAAATATCCAATATTGCAGGCGGAATGGTGTGCGAAAAACCTGGCGTTGTAAGTATCCAATTAAACGACTTAATTGATGAAGTTAGTGAACTCATATAGATTAAATTTGTTTAGCTAGTATGTCACAAAAGCCAGTAAAACCTTACAACTCCGAAAAATCAAAAAAAGAGGAAGTCGAACAAATGTTTGATAATATTTCTTCGAAATACGATTTTTTGAATCATTTTCTTTCACTGGGAATTGACCGCATTTGGAGGAAGAAAGCGGTAAAAGAACTTCAACCATTAAATCCAAAGAAAATATTGGATATTGCTACTGGTACAGGAGATTTTGCAATTGCCAGTATGAAGCTTGAACCTGAAGAAATCGTTGGAATTGATATTTCAAATGGAATGTTGGAGGTTGGTCGAGAAAAAATGCGTAAGAAAAAAATAGACCATATCATAACAATGACTCAAGCAGATTCCGAGGACCTGCCTTTTGAATCTGACTACTTTGACGGATTAACTGTTGGTTTTGGAGTTCGAAATTTTGAAAATTTAAATAAAGGACTTGCTGAAATGTTGAGAGTATTAAAACCCGGCGGAAAAGCCGTTATTCTCGAATTTTCAAAACCAAAAAAATTCCCTATTAAACAAAGCTTTAATTTCTATTCAAAATATATTATTCCTGTTTTAGGCAAAGGGATTTCCAAAGACAATAAAGCATACGCTTATCTCCCAGAAAGTGTAGAAGCTTTTCCAGAAGGAGTTGAGTTTGAGGGCATACTAAAAAAATTAAATTACAAGGATGTAAAATCATCCTTGGTATCTGGTGGAATTGCAACCATATATACAGGAATTAAATAAATACAACATAGCTACACACTTTGCGTTATTGTATCAATGAGATTTATACTAATATTTCTTTTTACGCTTTCATTCTCCTTTTTCTTTGCCCAAAAGATGAAGCAACCCCGAATGAAAAACTTTGACAAAAAAGCATTTTCCTTTGGATTCACTTTAGGCATCAATTCATCCGATTTTACTGTATTTCAGCTACCAGATGCCTATGAAGCTTTTGGTTTAGTTTCTGTGACAAACGAATCTCAGCCCGGTGGACAGTTGGGTATTCTGACATCTTTAAAGCTTGGTACTCCGGTACTTCGATTGAGACTTATGCCATGCTTGTCATTTCAGGAAAGAGTGCTGAATTTTCGAAGTACTGACAGTGTAAACTTCGTGAACGGAATGAGTGAAGAGAGAATTAATTCGACATGCCTTGATATTCCACTGACATTTTTGTTTAAAACGAAGAGATTCAACAATTTTACGGCTTATGCCCTATTCGGTGCACAATATTCAATAGATCTCCAATCACAACAAGATGCATCGCAAAATTATATTGATCCGTTTATCAAGCTAAATAGATACGATATTCAAGGTCAGCTTGGTGGTGGAGTTGAGTTTTTTGCTCCATTCTTTAAATTTGCCATAGAGCTCAAATACTCTCACGGCATACAAAATAGTTTTATACAAGACTTTTCACCTGTAGCTAAACCAATTGACCAACTCTATAATAAGGGTTGGTGGTTCTCGATTATCTTTGAATCCTAATGCAAGAAATTCGTTTTCAATGTTCACCTGAGGAGGCCAAGAATGATGATTTCCTACGGAAAAAAATCAAATCATTACTTAAGCTAGATCAAAGTGTTGACTTATATTTTGAGTGGCATAAGCGAAGTATAGACGCAAGAAAAAAGAAGGTAAAAATTAATTGTGTATTTCAGGTTTCAATAAAGAAACCCATAACAGAAGATAAGCACATCGAATTTAAGCCTGTAAATTCGGCGAATACCGTTCACATCATAGGAATGGGACCCGCTGGTATGTTTGCAGCCTTGCAAGCCATCAAAAGTGGTTATAAGCCCATCATTTATGAACGTGGTAAAAATGTCAGAGAACGAAGGCGTGATTTAGCTATGCTAAATAAGGAAGGCATTGTGAACCCAGAAAGTAATTATTGTTTTGGCGAAGGCGGTGCTGGTACATATTCGGATGGTAAACTTTACACGAGATCAAAAAAAAGAGGAGACGTAAAAGAGATACTAAAACTTCTTGTTCAATTTGGAGCACATAAAGATATTTTAGTAGATGCACATCCGCACATAGGCACAAATAAATTACCTCAAATTATAAGTTCCATAAATGAAAAAGTCATATCCTGCGGTGGTGAAATACATTTCAATAGTAAGCTCACAGATTTTGACGTACAACGTGGAAAGATTACAGAAATTACTATAAACGAAGGCAAGAAAATAAGGGTAGAAAATCTCATTTTAGCCACTGGACATTCAGCAAGAGATATTTATGAGCTTCTTCATTCCAAAAATATTCAGCTTTCTTCAAAACCATTTGCGCTTGGTGTAAGAATCGAACACACACAAGATTTCATAGACCAAGCGCAATACGGAAGACCAAATGATGAGTTTTTACCCCCAGCTTCCTATAAATTATCGACTCAAATAGATGATAAAGGCGTCTACTCCTTTTGCATGTGTCCAGGGGGAATAATTGCACCATGTGCAACTTCTGAAAAAGAAGTTGTCACCAATGGGTGGTCGCCAAGCAAACGCAACAACCCTTATTCAAATTCAGGTATTGTAGTATCTATTTCTCCTCAAGATATTAGTAAGGAAGATTCGCCATTCATTTGTCTTAATTTCCAAAAGGAAATAGAAAAGCGTGCATGGGAGCTGGCGGGAAAAGACCAGAAAGTACCGGCGCAATGCCTATTAGATTTTATAGAAAATAAAAAAAGTAATCATTTCCCTAGAACTTCATATCAACCTGGAATTACAAGTGTAAAAATGGATGAAATTTTTCCGGAATTCATTTGCGAGCGTCTTAGAAAAGGATTTATTGAATTTGATAAAAAAATACCTGGTTTTATAACAAATGACGCAGTCATTCATGCTCCAGAATCACGAACCTCATCACCTATTTTAATTCCAAGAGATAAAGAATACATGCACCATATTGACGTGACAAACTTGTATCCTTGTGCTGAAGGTGCAGG
>QOQC01000041.1 GCA_003331365.1 Flavobacteriales bacterium
TTAAAGTCCTTAGGTCATGGATTTATATTTCAAAGTCAAAAAGTATTATTTCCAGATTGCTCAATTATTTCAGCTTTGTTTGGTCAAGCTATAGGCGGGGAAGAAAACTAGGAAATTATGATTATATCCTTGTCGAAAGTCCACCTTTATTTTTGGGATATTCCGCAATGGCACTGAGCAGAAAGTTAAATGCAAAACTAATATTTAATGTTTCAGATTTATGGCCAGAAAGTGCAGAAAAGCTGGGTATTGTAACAAATAAAAGATTGTTACGCCTGGCATACAAGCTAGAAAAAAAATGCTACCTAAGCGCTTCAATAATTACCGGACAAACTCAAGGTATTGTTGATGATATTAAACAACGCTTTTCACAAAAAAAAGTATTCTGGCTACCTAATGGAGTTGATTTATCTTTCTATGATCCAGCGAAGGTATTACGAAGTGATTTTAGAAAAAATAAGGGTTTTAAAACAGATGATCTTATTTTCTTCTATGGAGGAATTTTAGGACATGCTCAAGGTCTCGAACTAATATTAGAAACTGCCAATGCGTTAAGAAAGTACGATGATTTACATTTTGTAATTCAAGGTTCAGGCCCAGAAAAAGAAAAATTAATTGACCTTAAAAAAAGATATGAATTAAAAAACATACACTTTTTTGAGCCCGTAGGTAAAGATAAAATGCCAGAGGTATTGAGTGCCATTGATATAGCAATGGTCCCATTGAAAAAACTCGACCTTTTCAAAGGTGCAATTCCTTCTAAAATATTCGAAGCTCTTGCTATGGAAAAACCGCTATTGTTGGGTGTAGAGGGTGAGGCCAAACACCATTTTATTGATAAGGCTGAAGCTGGGCTATTTTATATTCCTGAAGATATCGAAAACCTTAAAGAACAAATTATTTATTTTAGAAATAATAGAGAAGAAATTGAAATGATGGGAAAAAGAGGAAGAAAATATGTCTCAGATTTTTTTAATCGCAATAAAATTGCAGAGGACTTATACAATCAACTTCAAAATATGTAATTTCAAAAAATGATTCCGTTTTCGCCGCCACGTATTGATCAAAAGGTTATAGATGAGGTTAATGCTGCCTTATTAAGTGGTTGGATTACAACCGGTCCGAGAACAAAGCTTTTTGAGAAAAAAATCACTGCATATTGTGGTTGTAAGACCACCGTTGCAGTTAATTCATGGACAATGGGTATGGAGGTTTTCTTAAGGTGGTGGGGCATTGGTCAAGGAGACGAGGTTATTATTCCCGTTTACACCTATTGTGCAAGTGCCAATGTGGTTATTCATACAGGTGCAAAAGTCGTAATGGTTGATATAAATAATGATGACTTCAACATCGCTTTAGAAAAAATTGAAGCTGCAATTACGCCAAATACAAAAGTAATCATGCCTGTAGATGTATCAGGATTCCCTTGCGATTATGATGAAATACTTGCTTTATCGAATAAACATCAAAACATTTTTAATCCATCTAACGAAAAACAAAAAAAGCTAGGTAGGATTTTGATTGCCGCTGATGCTGCACACAGTTTTGGTGCCTTATACAAGGGAAATCGATCAGGGAGCTTGGCTGATATCACTTGCTTTTCATTTCATGCCGTTAAGAATCTGACAACGGCAGAAGGTGGGGCTGTTTGCTTCAATTTATCAGATAAATTTGACCATGATGAAATATATAGGGAATTTGTAACCATTACACTTCATGGGCAATCTAAAGATGCCTTGGCGAAAACAAAAAAAGGAGCGTGGAAATACGATGTTGTTTCTCCCGGTTATAAATGTAACATGACTGATATACAAGCGGCGATTGGGCTGATTGAATTGGAGAGATACGAGGAGAATTTACAACGTAGAAGGACCATATTTTCTTTATACAACGAAGCATTTTCAACTGAATCATGGGCGATTTTACCTTCCCATGCAAATTCGGAAAAAACATCCAGCTACCATCTTTATTTACTCCGCATAAATGATATTACTGAATCGGATCGAGATGCCATTATTCAAGAAATATTTGAGCATGACGTTTCTGTGAACGTTCATTTTCAGCCCTTACCCCTACTTACTGCTTATAAGGATTTGGGATATCAGATTGATGACTATCCTATCGCACATCAAAAATACCAAAGCGAAATCACATTACCAGTATACTTTAATTTAACCGATAATCAGGTCCTAAAGGTTATTGAGTCAGTCAAAAATGCTTTAAAAAAAATAAGAACAGCCTAAACCAATGAAAAGAGCTTTTGATCTTGTTTTTTCTCTGATCGTCTTGATTTTCTTTTTACCCTTCGGACTAATTATCTCTATATTGATTCTCCTTTCTTCCCCAGGAGGTGTATTTTATCAACAAGAAAGAATCGGTAAAAATGGAATCCCTTTTACACTTTATAAATTTCGGTCTATGCGCACCAATGCTGATCAATCCGGAAGACTAACCGTGGGTATGAAAGATTCCAGAATTACAAAGGTGGGTGTGTTTATCCGCAAATATAAACTCGATGAGTTCCCTCAATTTTTAAATGTTCTTAATGGGAGCATGAGTATAGTTGGTCCGAGACCAGAGGTTAGAGAATTCGTCGAGCTATATACAATGGAGCAAAAAAAAGTACTTGGTGTGAAACCTGGAATTACAGATTATGCTTCTTTAGAATATTTCAATGAAAATGAGGTATTGGCGAAATCTTCCGATCCTAAAAAAACCTATATCGAAGAGGTAATGCCACATAAAATCAGAATCAATCAAAAATACATCGACAAGCCCACTATTGGTCATGATTTAAAAATCATTGGAAAAACCATTCGACGCATTATATTCAAATGATCTAAATTTTCTTTATCTTGAAAGTGAATTATAGATTTAATTGATATGAAAATTATCACAGCACTATCCCTCTTGTTATTGATCACTAGTTGTTCTGGGTTAAAAAAAATCAAAGTTTCCCAAATCGAAGATATGTGGTTCGAATACAGCCCAAATCAGGATTTAAATCACGGTTCTAAATTCAATGGGGAAATTATGCTGCAAACCTATGATGGAAAACAGCATGAAATGTCAAAAAATGGAAACCTATCTTTTATTTCAAGAGATTTGAGAAAAACTGGAAGATCCGGATCCTACACAATAATAAAGAAATCAAATGCATTCAATGATAAGAATTGCATGATGACACTAAAGTATACTTATAAAGAAGAAGAATTTGTTAAAATAGACTCGGTACTCATGAATTTTCAAGGCCCACTAAATCTATTGTATAATGGGACAGACGGGATAAATGGTAAAAACCAAAGAAACCGAGGTACACCATTGCTTCTAAGAGACGGAAAAGATGGTGAGCACGGCCCTGATGGAACGAATGGTGCTTCTGCGAATAATTATACGGCACACCTTTGGCGAGATAGCTCTTTTATTTACGTTCATATTACTGAAGATATATCCAACCATGTATATCGATATCAAATGACCAGTGGTAACAATATTCATTTTGATCTTTCTGGTGGAACTGGTGGTGACGGTGGAAATGGTGGTGATGGTGGAAATGGAAAAGACGGTGAAATTAAAGGGGATAAAATTAAACGGCCAGGTGATGCTGGAAATGGTGGAAACGGTGGAAATGGTGGAAATGGTGGAAATGGTGGAAATTTGAATGTAATTCTCCATTCCAATTGCTCAGATATACAAACCCTTATATCCTTCAAAGGTAAAGGAGGATATGCGGGAAAAGCTGGTACAGCGGGAGAAGCGGGAGAATCTGGAACACCCTTAAGCGGACAACAATCAGCGAGACAAGGATGGAATGGGAATCCTGGTCAAGGTGGCTACAAGGGATATGATGGAGATTATACCCTATCCATTCAGGATTTTACCATTTCAAATTTTGAATGATTTTAACCAAGTTGATTGTATAGAAGATAAGAATAATCATTTCTAAAGTCAAGTTTTTTGTTTGACTAATCGTAACTAACTTAAAGTATATCAATAAAATATACATGTTAGTAAAAACCTATTCAAGCAATCTTTATGGTATTTCATCTACCAAAATTACAATAGAGGTAAATTTAGGAACGGGAATTAATTTTTATATGGTTGGGCTTCCCGATAATTCGGTGAGAGAAAGTCACCAAAGAATTAAATCCGCATTTAAAAATAATGGACTTAGATTCCCGGGAAGAGAAATCACCATCAATATGGCCCCGGCCGATATCAAAAAGGAAGGGACAGTATTTGATCTTCCTATTGCAATTGGAATACTTTCTGTAAGTAAACAATTAAATGATAAAAAGCTTAAGGATTATTTAATGATTGGAGAACTTTCATTAGATGGCTCGATTCAATTTTGTCAAGGAGTATTACCGAGAACAATACAAGCCAAAAAAGATGGGTTTAAAGGAATTATTGTGCCCAAAGCGAATTATCATGAAGCTAGCCTTGTCCAAAATATACAGGTAATACCTGCCTCAAATATCAGAGAAGTAATTCATTTTCTTAACGTTGGAAAGTTCACTAAAATAAAGTCCCATAAAATACCCATTATTCGAAAAAAAACAACTCTTGATTTTAAAGATGTACAAGGACAGTTTCAAGTCAAAAGGGCCTTTGAAATCGCCGCTTCAGGTGGTCATAACTTAATACTTGTAGGCCCTCCAGGAGCAGGGAAATCGATGATGGCCAAAAGAATGCCGGACATTCTTCCCCAATTAAGCTTAGATGAGGCACTAGAAACTTCATCGCTTTATAGCATCTCTCAAAAAGTAAATTATGACGGTCATTTAATACATCAAAGACCATTCAGAAAGCCACATCATAGCATCTCGGATGTTGCATTAGTAGGTGGTGGTGGAACTCCAAAGCCAGGTGAAATTTCATTGGCCCATAATGGTGTTTTGTTTCTAGATGAATTACCGGAATACAAAAGAAATGCCCTTGAAGTTTTAAGACAACCTTTGGAGGATGAAGTGGTGACTATCTCAAGAGCCAATTTTTCAATAGAATACCCCGCTAATTTCATGCTTTTAGCGGCAATGAATCCCTGCCCTTGCGGTTATTTAAATCATCCTAAAAAAAGATGTTCATGCAGTAATTATCAGGTTCAACGTTATCTTTCTAAAGTATCTGGGCCTCTTTTAGATAGAATCGATATTCAAATTGAGGTGCCGCCTGTATCTTTTTCAGAACTATCGAGTAATAAAAATCAAGAATCCAGTTTTGCTATAAGAGAACGAGTAAATGCAACTAGAGAAATACAGCATAAAAGATTTAAAAACAAGAAACTGAATAGAAACAATTCTACCATGAACAAATCAGAATTAAAGAGATTCTGTACACTAACAAAAGAATCTTCTGATCTAATTGAAATGGCAATGAATAAGCTCAGCTTGTCTGCAAGAGCTTATGACAAAATTTTAAAGGTAGCTCGAACTATTGCTGATATGGATTCAGAGGTCAATATAAAGCAGCACCACATTGCGGAGGCTATTCAATATCGGTCCTTAGATAAAATAAATCATTATTTAGCTTGATGGTCAAATTCTATTTCAACATCCTTAAAAGACTTTACTTGTTTCAGTAATAGTGATTTGGACTGAATCAAATAAAATTTAAAATCAAATTTAAATGCCAAGTCTAGATCGTGCGTGGAAATAATGATTCCTTTATTATGCTCATTGGCCATTTTACCTAATAGCTCATATACCTTTCTTTTATTGGCATAATCTAGGTGAGAAGTTGGTTCATCCAGCAGAATATAATCAGTCTGTTGAACGTAAGCCTTGGCAATTGCACAGAGCTGCAGCTCTCCTGAGCTCAATTCATTGGTGTATTTTGCTGATAAATGATGAATACCAAACAAAGTCTTGGCTTTTTCTACTTCGAGCAAATCAGTTTCAGATGCTTTCCCAAACATATTTGTATAATTCGATCTACCAAGAAATAAATAAGAATCAACGCTTAGAAATGGTACCCCTTTTGGACTTGAATTGACATATGCAATATGTGAAGACAATTGCTTACTAGAATATGAGGTAAGTGCTTTTTCGTTTAAGGAAATCATCCCTTTAACTGTCGAATTTAAACCTGCTAATGTGAGTAAAAAGGCAGACTTTCCTATCCCATTTTTCCCAGTAAGAACATTCACCTGTCCTTTTTCAAAAGAAATGCCGTCAATTGAAAACAATTTCTTATCAAAACCAATGATTATGTCTTTTAGGTTGATCATCTCAGCTTGCTGATTAAAATGTAAATAACAAAGGGTGCTCCAATTAAGGAGGTTAAAGCATTAATTGGAATGATCAGTGTATCGCTAAATAAAATGGTTACGACATCACAACCTAATAGAAAAAAAGCACCAAATAAGAGATTTGCAACAAGAAGAAGCATGTGATTCTGTGTCTTAAAAAGCATTCTTGTAAGATTAGGAACAGCAAGCCCGACAAAAGCTATTGGACCACAAAAAGCCGTAATCAAACCTGTGAAAACGGCAGTAACAAATACGACCAGTATTCGCAACTTTTTTACATCATAACCCATAAGTCGAACCTCTTCTTCCCCAAGAACGAGAATGTTTAATGGTTTAACGATAAAAATGGTTAAGAAGCAAGTAAAAACAAATACGATACAGATGATCGGCAGCTGTTGTATGCTTACTCCATTTAATGAACCCATTGACCATAATGAAAAGGCTTTCAACGATTCAGCATGAGATCCAACTTCAAGAATGGTAATAATAGAAGAGACAAAGCTACCCAACATTACTCCAAATAGAAGTAAGCCAATTTGGTTTCGAAGAAATGAAGCGGTAAATAAAATAAACAAACCAAAAATAAATGCGCCCACCAGTGCTGAACCAATAAGGCCCAGCTCTGAATTGAATATCCCAATTCCAGAAAGTAGACCCAATGCTACCATAAGACTAGATCCTGAATTTATTCCCAGCACATAAGGACCAGCTAATGGATTTTGAAACAAAGTTTGCATCAACATTCCTGCTATTGATAAAGCAGCACCTGAAATAATTGCCATCAGTATTCTCGGCAAGCGAATTTCCCGAATAATTACTTGATTCACATCTTGGTCTGAATATTCCGCAAGGGCGAGATATAAATCCTGAAAATCAGTATCAATATCTCCATAAAGCAAACCATAAAACGAAAGGAAAACAATGCCCATTAAGACAAAGACGAATGACAAACCGTATGCATTTATGCTTTTCATTCAACCTTCTTGTAAAAAACCAAATTATCTATATTCGTCTTATCCATTTTTTTGAGTTCGGCTAAATCCGATAAAATCAAATCTGGACGACAGGCCGAAAGCTCCCAATACTTATTGACATTATGAGAATAACAATATACGGAACTATGATGTAAAGGCAGCAATAATTTGGATTTTGGATATGCATTTAGAATTTTTCCTTTGCTATCAAAACCAGGATTTATCCATATATCAATATCCTTGGCCATTCCCAATATTTTTTCAAAAGAAAAAGCAATACTCCCTGTTCCTTTTTGATTGTCAAAAAGGTATGTTAATCCAGCATCGCTGAATAATTTAGCATGATAGCTCTCCCCAGCAGGCGCATACCAATAGTCCCCTGTCATATTTCCGGATAAAATTTTAATTGTGTTTGAGGTATCCATCTCACTTTTGATTCGCTCATAATTTTTGCAGATTTCCTCAAATTTCCGTTTGGATTCATCTACCTTACCGGTAAGGTATCCAAAAAGTAATATCCATTCAGCTCTACCTAGTGGATGTATTTCTCTCCAATCATAGTTAGGAATGGTTTGAATGTCCAATTTGTTCAACAATTCCTGATTAGGAAACTCATTAGAAAAACCACTGTACATAACAATTTGGGCTTTTGATTTGATAATTCGTTCAGCTGAAGTCCTTTGTTCTTCTCCTAATTCAACAGGTTTTTGACTTTTTAACCTAGAATTAAAAACATATCTTAAATCTGCAAGAGCAACAATTCGATTAACCATATTTAATTCCGCCAGCATACCAATATGAGTACTGGATAAAACGGCCATTCGATCCACAGGTTTTGTAATGTCATATTCCTGATTGGAGCCGCTCTTAAATTTAAAATTGGGTATACTAAATCGTCTTATTTCATCCGGATTATCAGGGTTTATGATTTCAATACGAACCACATCTTTTGATTCCGAAATTCTGAGCCACTTACTGTATTTGCAAAGGTTTTGGGAATCACTTATTTGGGTTTGATCCGCATTACCTCCGCATGAAAAAATAAAAAAAACAAAAACAATATAAATGAGTCTTCTCATTTAGTATTTTTCATTTTCATTGGGGAAGTCTCCCTTCCTTACATCTTCAATATAGGACTGAAATGAATTGAGCATTTGCTCATGTAAATTATTATACTTTCTCAAAAACCTTGGATTAAATTCATTATTAATCCCTAACATGTCGTGAACCACTAAAACCTGTCCGTCAACTCCTGAACCTGCCCCAATTCCTATGACTGGTATGGTTAACATTTTCGCCACCTTTTCGGCGAGTTCTGCTGGAATTTTTTCCAATACAATCGCAAAGCATCCTGCCTCCTCTAATGCTTTTGCATCTGCAATCAAACGATTAGCCTCTTCTTCCTCTTTGGCTCTTACGACATAAGTACCAAACTTATATATGGATTGTGGTGTTAGCCCTAAATGCCCCATAACAGGTATTCCTGCTGTTAAAATTCTCTGTGTGGATTCTAAAATTTCTTGTCCGCCTTCCATTTTAATTGCGTGTCCTCCCGATTCTTTCATGATTCGAATAGCGCTAGAAAGAGCCTCTTTAGAATTTCCTTGATAAGAACCAAAAGGCATATCTACCACAACTAGCGAACGATTAACTGCACGTACAACAGATGAAGCATGATAAATCATCTGATCTAAAGTTATTGGTAAGGTTGTTTCGTGTCCTGCCATAACATTAGAAGCTGAATCCCCAACCAAAATAACATCAATCCCCGCCTCATCAATAATTCGCGCCATTGAGAAATCGTAACCAGTTAGCATGGATATCTTTTCTCCCTCACTCTTCATTTCTTGTAAAGTATGAGTGGTTACTTTTTTTACATTTTGGTGTACAGACATAATAATTTATTTAATTTTTTTGAGCCAAATATTGTCCTACATTATCTTCAATCCTTTTCTGAATATTACTGGTATCTGATTCGATAAATTCATTTCCGGTAATTTTTTCGTAGAGTTCAATATAGCGTTCCGAAATCGTATTAACGAATGAATCCGGCATGTTCGGCATTTCTTGTCCTTCAAGCCCTTGAAACCCATTTTCAATAAGCCATTGGCGAACAAATTCTTTTGATAGCTGACGCTGAGCTAATCCTTTGGCTTGACGCTCTTCATATCCATCAGCATAAAAGTACCTTGATGAATCAGGCGTATGGATTTCATCAATTAGGACTACTTTTCCATCCAATAAACCAAATTCGTACTTTGTATCGACCAAAATCAATCCTCTTTCTGCAGCCATTTGAGTACCTCTTTCAAATAATTTTCGAGTAATATTTTCCAGTTGTATATAAATTCCTTCTTTGACAATTCCCTGAGAAAGAATTTCTTCTCTAGATATATCTTCGTCATGACCCTCTTCAGCCTTTGTTGCAGGAGTTATTATGGGTTCCGGGAACTTATCATTCTCCTTCATTCCTTCTGGCAGATCCACTCCACATAGTACTCTTTTTCCTTTTTTATACTCTCTTGCCGAATGACCAGCAAGATAACCTCTAATCACCATTTCTACACGAATAGGGTCGCACGCATGACCAATAGCCACATTTGGATCAGGAGTGGCAATAAGCCAATTTGGAACAATGTCAGATGTCGCATCTAAAAACATAGTTGCCACTTGATTCAGAACTTGGCCTTTGAATGGGATTCCTTTAGGTAAAATATGATCGAAGGCCGAAATACGATCTGAAGCCACCATCACTAAGAGCTTATCCCCCAAATGATGAACATCACGAACCTTTCCATGATATACCGATTCCTGCCCAGAAAAATTAAAATTTGATTTCGTTAATGCATTCATGTGTTTTCCGAAATTAATTATCTACATTCTTATCAAAAGCTGTGATGATTTTTTTAACCAGTTTATTTCTGATTACATCATTCTGCCCTAGCCTTACTATTCCGATATCCTTAATATCTTTTAATGAATCTAATGCAAAAGCTAATCCTGATTTCTGTCTACTTGGAAGGTCTATTTGACTCATGTCTCCAGTAATAATGAATTTCGCTGTAACCCCCATACGTGTTAAAAACATCTTCATTTGCATTTTTGTTGTGTTTTGAGCTTCGTCTAAAATCACAAACGCCTTATCTAAAGTTCGTCCTCTCATGAAAGCAAGCGGCGCTATCTCAATCACGCCATATTGTATCATTTCTGCAAGTTTTTCTGCGGGAATCATTTCCCTTAATGCATCGTACAGTGGCATCAAATAAGGATCGAGTTTATCCTTTAAATCTCCCGGCAAAAAACCTAAGTTTTCACCTGCCTCAACTGCTGGTCGTGTTAAAACAATTCGTTTTACCTCTTTCTCTTTTAGAGCTCTTACAGCAAGTGCAACTGCCGTATATGTTTTACCTGTGCCAGCAGGACCAACAGCAAACACCATATCATGATTAAAAATTGCCTTGACAAGCTTCTTCTGATTCACTGTTCTTGCTCTTATCTTTGAGCCTCCATTACCAAATAAAATGACATCGGTGCCTTTTTCCGAGCCTACGAGTGTTTCTCCATCATCAAGCATGAGATTATCAATGTTGTTTTCTGATAGTGAATCGTATTTATTTAAATGTCTGAGAATAAGTCCAATTTTTCTTTCAAAAACATCAATAAGGTCATCCTCACCAGTAATAGAAAGTGTATTTCCTCTTGAGGTGATTTTCAAATTCGGATAGAATGTTTTAATGTGCTTTAAATTTGAATTATTTACACCAAAAAAATCTACCGGATTGGCATTGTCAATAAGAATCTTTCGTCCACTCTGCATTCACTTAATTTAATTGATATTGAGGCTCTAATAATTGTAATTCATTACTTTTGGTAAAATTATAAATTAATTGGCATAATGAATTCTGAATCCGCATGCAAATCATCACATTAATATCTGATACAGGAAGCCAGGATTATTATATTGCTTCAATTAAAGGGGCCTTATTAAAGATTGATCCTGACTTCAAAATTATTGATATATCGCATTCGATTGATGCTTTTGATATAGCGAATGCAGCCTTTCAACTTCGGTGCTGTTATAAAAGTTTTCCTGACGGAACGATCCATCTAATTGGAGTTGATAGTGAACCCCTTATTGTTCCCCCAGCCTATTCTGATGAGCGAAAATTTGTACCTAGCTATCCTACCATAATGAAATTTCATAACCAATATTTTATTTCAAATGATAATGGTTTCTTTGGTGCATTTTTAGATGAAAATAAGCCACAAGAGCTATGGCGATACAATATTAATTCAGATAATTTAGAAGAAATCAAATTTCCTTTGAAGAATTGTTTCGTTAAAATTGCCGAAAAAATTCATAAAGGAATTAGTCTTGACTCTTATGCAGATTCTATAAATTCATATAAAAAAGCATTAATACCTAAAGCTTTAATTGAAGAATATATCATTCGAGGGGTTGTGATACATGTGGACTCGTTTGGTAACTTAATCACGAATATCACCAGACAAGATTTTGAAAGATATCCTGCGGATGCACCCTTCACTATAAGGTTTCATAATAATTATTTTATTGACAAAATCTCTGATACCTATAATCAGGTTGAAGAAGGTGATAAAGTTGCTGTTTTCAATGAGAATAATTTTCTTGAAATTGCTGTAAATCGAGGAGCAACCAAAACTACTGGGGGAGCAGACAAGCTTTTGGGTATGAGAGTTCGAGATTTAATTAAAGTTGAGTTTAATCCTAAAGGTTCTCTCAAAACATTGTTTTAATGTTGGTTCGGATTGTTAAGCTTACTTTCAATGAGGAGTCCTTGGATTTCTTTTTTCAAGAATTTGACAAAAACAAAGCTCATATTGCAAATTTTAAGGGTTGTAGAGGCATGAGAATGCTTCAAGACATGAATCAAAAAAACATCGTTATGACCTACAGTCATTGGGATGATGAAAATGCACTGAACAATTATAGAAATTCACAGGTGTTTTTACGATTATGGAATAAGATAAAACCTCATTTTAAGGATAAACCTCAAGCATGGAGCCATGGAATTTATTTTGACGGATTTCATATTACGGCGGATTAACCAAACTATGCTTTGAATTCAACATCAGAGACTTGATAAATTTATTTCTTCATCTTTTTAAAAATGCTATTTTTGAAAACTGATAATATTATATGCGCGCCCTTTATTTCAAAGAATTAAGTAGTTTTTTAAGTTCGACAATCGGGTATGTATTTATCTTGATATTTTTAATTGCTTCTGGGTTATTTCATTGGATCCTATCATACAATACCAATTTACTTGAAGGTTCTGAAGCAGATTTAGTACCTTTTTTCAATCTGTCTCCTGTTATATTTTTAGTTCTTATACCCGCGATCACAATGAAGTCTTTTGCCGAAGAGAAAAGAACGGGTACCATTGAATTATTATTCACTCGTCCAATTTCAGATCTAGGGATATTAATGGCCAAGTACCTCGCTGGAGTTACCTTACTCATTATCGCTATTGCGCCAACCATCACCTACTACATATCAATTTATTTTTTAGGAAAACCCGTCGGAATTATTGACGGAGGAGCCACGTTTACATCATATATAGGTCTTATTCTTTTAGGTAGCGTATTTGTAGCCATTGGAATATTTGCCTCAACCATTACAAGTAGTCAAATTGTAGCCTTCATTCTAGCGATGTTCTTATGTTGGTTTTTATTTGATGGTTTAAACTTACTTGGAGATTTTGGGCAGCTAGGCGACTTAGATTATATTATTAAATATTTCAGCTTGGCTTTCCATTATGACTCTATAACTAAGGGAGTCATTGTAAGTGAAGACATTATTTATTTTCTATCAGTCATTCTCTTGTTTTTGAGTTTGGCGATTACGGTGATTAAAACTTTGAAAAGATGAAAAATATTTTTTCAAAATTCAACATATACCGTTGGCTGATATTAAGCATAATTCTTGTCTTTATTGTGCTTATTAATGTAGTAGGTCATTATACCTCATTTCGTTATGATATGACAGAGGATCAAAGGTATTCGCTATCTCCAGGCACCGAAACTTTCTTGAATCGAGTCAAAAATTTTGACAATCGCATCAGCATTAAAATTTATCTAGATGGTGAGCTCCCTTCAGAATTAAGATCTTTTAAAAATTCACTTGAAGAAAAACTAAAAGATTTTAAAAATACTGTGGGTGATAGAATTGAATACACCTTTATCAATCCTAATGTTGGTTCAGATAAAGATAAAGAAACACTGTATGAGGATTTATACAATAAAGGCAAAGGCATTTTGCCAATGGAAATCAAATACTCCAAAAATGCCAAAGAAACCAAAATGATGCTTTGGCCTGGTGCTGTTCTTTCATTCGCAAAAAATGGTATGCCCATGGAAACTGTAGTTCAATTACTTCCAGGAACTTCCCCTGATCGCCCCTTCATGCTCAATCAAATGCCAGAAGTAGTTGAAAGCGCTTTGAATAATCTAGAATATAACCTTGTTTCCGCATTAAGAAGATTAACTACTGTTGAAAAGAAAAAAATTGCATTTTTACAAGGTCATGGCGAATTAAATGATTACGAGACCAGGATTGCCAAATCGTTAATTTCTCCATATTATTCTGTTAAAAATGTAACAATTGATGGATACATTAATGCCCTAGAAGGATATGACGCCCTAATCATTGCTGATCCCAAAACGACCTTTTCTGAGGCAGACCTTTTTACTATTGATCAATTCATAATGAAGGGAGGGGATTTAATGTGCTTTATGAATACCTTGGATATAAATCAGGATACCTTATTCGCTCAAGGTTTTACCCATTCAAGTAGAAAAAACTTACGGCTTGAGCATATGCTTTTTGATTATGGATTTAAGATTAATGATAACCTTGTCATGGATATCAATTCTATTCCTAAATATGATATTAGATTTAAAGAATCCCGATTAAATTGGTATTATCAAATTCTATCAACCAATACAGTTCATCCCATTACAAAGAACATTGAACCTGTGGCAATGGAATATGTAAACCAAATCGAGTTCACCAATAAGAATGTCAAACCCATATTAACAAGCTCAACGAATTCAAATCATTCAGGACTCGCACCGATTATTGAACTCAATATGTCATTTAATTTCGATGAAAAGAATCCTAAGCTTAACCAAAACATTAACAATCCGGAAAACAAACTCTGTTATGCAGCCTTAGCCGAAGGTAAATTCAATTCGTATTCATACAATAGAGTTGCCATAAAAGATACGGCTAATCCAAATGCCCAAAAACTGCGACAAAGTAAAAATCCATCAAAAATATTGGTAGTTGGAAACGGTACATTCATGAAAAATAGCTACAGGCTTGTCCCAACACAAAATGGTCCAAGGCCCGACTTCAAGGGATTTAATGAGCTTAAAATGAATGCAGACGACGTTTCCTTGAATATAAATAGAGTAATTGGTAATCAAGATTTCTTTCTGAATGTTGTGGACTATATGATGGGTAATAAATACATGTTAGAAATACGAAGTAAACAAATTGATGTTCGTGAAATAGACAAAATAAAAGTAAATAAACATGCAAATTATTATAAGCTTATTAATCTGGTTGTGCCTATTTCAATTATTCTTTTAACTGGTGTCATCATTGGTATATTAAGGCGATTTAGATTTACAAAATAACGTACGCAGATGAAATTAAAACAGGTTTTTATTCTTCTAATTGGCCTATCTTCACTGGCCGGTTTGGCATGGTATACTTATTATATTATCAATGATAAAAAGGAACCCACGGGAGAGCTCATTGATTTTGCTGTCAAGGACACCAGCGCAATAACTAAAATTAGAATTACCGACCCTTATTCAAGAAGTATAGAGCTTGTTCGTAATAAGAACATCTGGACAGATGGAAATGGTGGTTGTATCACCCAAGGATTAATAAATAATATTTTAGATGTTGCCGTCAATATAGAATTAAAGGGTTATTTACCTAAACAATCACATAAAACGTTCAAAGATAAAATGTCTAGCTATCATACTAAGGTGGAGTTTTTTGTGAGAAATAAATGGTACAAAACCTGGTATATCGGGCCACCGGCACAAGATCATTATGGACAAATAATGTTATTAGATTCTAAAGATTATGGAAAGAGTGCCGAGCCTGTAATGATGAAAATAAAAGGTGTACATGGTATTGTTGAGCCCAATTTTTTTGCCGATTCACGTCAATGGATATGCACAAATATTTTCGCGGTACCACTTGAAAAAATACAGGACGTGCAAATTATTTATCACGAGGATACTACAAGATCTTTTAGAGTCACCAAAAATAATTCAGGATTTAGGGTAAGTCAATTTGGAGAAGCATTACCATATGTGGATACTGCAAACCTTTATCGTTATTTACATAATTTCAAGAAAGTTCATTTCGATGTTCCCAATTATGAGCTGACTGATTTTCAATGTGACTCTTTAAAGCAAACCCAACCTTTTGCGGAGCTGATCTTAAAGGAAGGTACCCCTATTAATAACAAAATAACCCGATTAAAAATGTATAGGATACAATCTGAAGACACCCAAAGAAATGTATTCGGAGAACTTGTAAACCAAGACATGAATAAATTTTGGTGTGAGCTTCCAGGGGGGGCACTTGTAAAATGTCAATATCATGTATTTAACCCGATGTTGACAGGCGTAGCCTATTTTCCAGTTATGGAAAAATCAACTAAGTAGAAATACGTAGACGAATATCAGAATATACGTAGTCTAAATCACGTATTAATTCTTAAATGTTCATATGTTTTTAAATTAATGAATATTCGAACTCATTTATTGAATTATTTTTGTGGCATAGTTAATAGTCTAGCAATCCTGTAGTGGATATAATATATCAATAAGCGATTAGAAAAGACAAATTCTCTTCTTATTTCCACAAGGATACTATCTTAAAGGGGCCTGTCCGGGCCCCTTTTCGATTTTATAAGTTTTTGAAGCACCACTAATGATTTTGATAATTGGTTTTCGTACATTTGAATTCATGTTGAAAATTATATTTACAAGCTCTTTTGTTTTCTTTTGTACAATAATAAATGCCCAACTGATAACGGATTCAGAGGACAACTCAAATCTCTCATTTAACAATACTAATGTTCTATATGTTGGCGTTGATGGAATAAATAGTTTCAGAGAACTTTCACCAAATACAGACTTTCTATCCACTCCTTTAGGAGAAAGGGTAAATGAAATTTCAAGATGGATGTCAGGATATTCCCTCCGCATGGCGATTCCTGCTTTTCGCTTTTTCAAGATAAACACGGGCTTAGCCATACTTCAAAGTGGAGAATCTTACGATTGGAATTCGACAGTTACAGATAGTTCATATGCCTATCAAAGGACTTTCCGTCATATTGGTCTACCCATTCAACTTGCATTTGAATATGGAAATAAATTATCTGTTTACGGAGCTTTTGGTGTGACACCAGCTATTTTTAACGCATTTCGCCAACAAATTCAGTGGAAAAATGCTTTGGGTTCTGAAGATTCTGATGAATTGAGTATTCAAGACGATTGTAACTCATTCATCATTTCCCTTCAAGCTGATATTGGTATTCATTATCATTTCAATGAAACCTTTGGATTACAGCTCACCGCATTATATAGAAAGCAATTAAGCAACACTTATAAAGAATTTGAAGATTATATACACAAAGCATATGCCTTTGGATTTAATTTCGCTCTTAGTTATCAATTTTAGTCATGCAAATTAGAGATATCATCAATTTTATTGAAAATAAATTCCCTCTTGAATTACAAGAAAGCTATGATAATTGTGGATTGACATATGGTTATCCAGAAAATCAAGTGAAAGGCATACTTGTATGCCTTGATGTAACTGATGAGGTGGTTAAAGAAGCGGTTCAAAAAAAATGTAATCTAATCATTTCCCATCATCCAGTTCTTTTTCATGGTATCAAGAAAATTACACAGAATACTATGAGTAATCGAGTTTTGGAAAAATGTATTCAAAATAACATCGCATTGTATGCCCTTCATACAAATTTAGATAATCACCAAGAAGGGGTGAACAAAGAAATAATGACGAGAATTGGTATTGATGATCCAAAAATTTTAATGCCAAAAACCAATATGCTTTCTAAACTAATTGTGTATGTGCCCAAGGAGGATATTGACACTTTAGATCAAGCAGTATTTGAAGAAGGCGCCGGGTCAATAGGAAATTATTCTGAATGCAGCTTTAGAACAAATGGAGAAGGTTCATTTCGCCCAAATGATCATGCGAATCCAGTAATAGGTAGTAAGGGAAATCGAGAATTCGTGGAGGAAATTAAAGTTGAATACCTTGTGAGAAACACCAATCTTCGAGCAATCTTAAATGCCATGTGGAATGCACATCCATATGAGCAAGTGGCATATGAAGTTATTCCGATTCAAAATAAAAATACAGAAATAGGATCTGGTATGTGGGGAACTCTCAATGAACAAGTTTCAGAGGTTGATTTTTTAACTCGACTTAAAAAAGACTTCAATTTGCATACAATTCGTCACACTGCCTTTCGACAAAAGCCCATTTCTAAAGTAGCCCTTTGTGGTGGTTCAGGTTCTTTTCTTCTAGAGCAAGCAAAACGCATTAATGCTGACGTTTACATTACTTCTGACTTCAAATATCATGAGTTTTTTGATGCAGAAAATGAAATATTGATTCTAGACATAGGTCATTGGGAAAGTGAACAATTTACAACAAATCTTATTGGTAGGATTCTTAATGAAAAATTTAGTACCTTTGACGTCCATTTAACAGAGGTAAATACAAATCCTGTAAATTATTTTTAAAATATGTCAGCTACTTCAACAAAA
>QOQC01000042.1 GCA_003331365.1 Flavobacteriales bacterium
TGTGAAAACTGTAACGGAGGTGGTATGAAATTAATTGAAATGAATTTTTTGCCAGATGTATTTGTAGAATGTGAGTCGTGTCAAGGGAAAAGATATAATTATGAAACGTTACAAGTTAAATTCAAAGGAAAATCGATTTCAGATGTTTTAAACATGTGCATAGCTGACGCTCATATCTTTTTTGAAAATCAACCAAGAATTAAGCAAAAATTAAATAGTTTAATGGATGTTGGTATGGGTTATGTGACCTTAGGACAATCCTCCACTACCCTTTCTGGCGGTGAAGCTCAACGAATAAAATTATCGAGTGAATTGTCTAAAAAATCTACAGGTAAAACCCTTTATATTTTGGATGAACCATCAACAGGATTACATTTTGAGGATATCAATCAGTTGCTCAAAGTTTTGAATAAACTAGTGAATGATGGTAATACAGTCCTTGTTATTGAACATAATCTAGACATTATAAAAGTTGCTGACCATATCATCGATATGGGGCCTGAAGGAGGGGGAAAAGGAGGTAATATTATTTACAGTGGATCAGTTAAAGACCTGATTAAGCCAGTAAAACAAATCTCCCATACAGCTAAATACCTAAAAAAAGAGCTCTCTTATGAACAATGAATCTCAATTATTCGTTCCACATTAAATAATTAAATTAATTTTGTTTTAACTTTAATTATACAAATTAAGATTATGGCTTTAGAAATTACAGATTCAAACTTTGATGAATTAGTGCTTCAATCAGATAAACCTGTTGTAGTTGACTTTTGGGCTGAGTGGTGTGGTCCTTGTAAAATGATTGGACCGATTATAGATGAAATGTCGAAAGATTACGAAGGGAAAGCTCTTATTGGAAAAGTAAATGTAGATCAAAATGCAAATGTTTCTGCTCAATTCGGCGTTAGAAGCATTCCTACAGTATTGTTCATAAAGGACGGTCAAGTGGTAGACAAGTCTGTCGGTGCCGTTCCTAAAGCGACTTTAGATTCTAAATTGGAAGCGCTGTTATAATTAAAATAATTTCCACGAGTTTGCCAAATTCTGATACAATGCCATCTTCACTATCAGAATCTAAAATGTATCCTTAAATCTTTTAATCCAGTAAAGAAATGAATACATTGAAAAGAAGACTCTTGTACTACGGTTTAGGCTTTGGAATGGGACTCATTTTTGTGTTCTTTTTTTTTAACAATCGAGGTTGCTCTTGGCTTCCAGAGAACAGAATAAAAGATTTACTCAAACAAAAAATTATTTTTGTTTCCGAGCAAAATATAACAGTCTTGGATAAACTTAATATTGATAAATCCGAGATTAAAGGATATATAGAAAATGCCGAAGTTCATTTTTCAAAAAGTGTAAAAAATACCAATCCAAGAATATATCATCTTGAAGGCTCAACTGCTAAAAATGAAAACTTTGTTTCTCAAGTCATTATTTATGATGGTGCCTTTGTATGTGAATTCGTTCCCAACAAATTCAACTCAGAAACTACTAAACCAGCAGAAGAAGGGCTAGGAGTACCTGTCGTCATTCCTAAACAAAAGAACTATTTTTATTCAGACACCTCAAAATATACTATTTGTAAAAGAAATGCGTTAGGTATTTTAGAAGACAGCACATTAATGACAAAGTTTCTCGCTTCAGGACGAGTTGATTTGAAAGAATCAAGATTAAAACTTAAACCTAAACCTGAACATAGGCTTACTATTCAAGGAGAGAACGGAAAAAAAATAGGTTTCAAAGCATCCTTCTACAAGGAAAAGGCCCGAATCTTTTTATTTGAATATGATGGAAATGATTGTGATTGAAATGGTTGTTTATGAAAAATAATAAACAATGTAATATGATTAATTTAATTAAGATATGTCATTTACACATTCACTTTTTATATTTTTGAGCCATGGAATTTTCAGCTGAACAAATTGCCGGTATACTTAATGGAGAAATTCAGGGAAATCCGAAAGTCATCGTAAATGACTTAAGTAAGATAGAAGAAGGCAGGGCTGGTACACTTTCCTTTCTCTCCAATCCTAAATATGAGGAATATATTTATCAAACTGAAGCAAGTATTTGCATTGTAAATAAAACTTTTAAGCCTCAAAAATCTATACCCTCAGATTTAACATTGATTAAAGTAGATGACGCTTACGCCTGCTTTGGAAAACTCCTTGAGTTATATAACCAAATGTACCAAAAGGAGACGGGTATTGAAGAACCCTCTTTTATTTCTGATGAGGCTACAATTGGAGAGAATTGTCATGTTGGGGCATTTTCATACATCTCAAAGAACGCCATTATAGAGGATAATGTAACGATTTATCCAAATACATATATTGGGGAAAACGTAACCATAAAATCGGGAACTAAAATATATCCTAATGTAACTGTTTACCATGACTGCAAAGTTGGTCAAAACTGTATTATTCATTCGGGAGCTGTTATTGGTTCTGACGGATTTGGATTTGCACCTAACGAAAAAGGAGAATTCCAAAAAATACCTCAAATTGGAAATGTACTCATCGAAGATAATGTTGAGATTGGATCAAATGTATCTATAGATCGTGCGACAATGGGTTCTACATTTATTCGTAAGGGAGTAAAAATTGATAACCTCTGCCAAATAGCTCATAATGTAGATGTTGATGAAAATTCTGCAATGGCAGCACAGGTTGGAATTGCAGGTTCGAGTAAAATTGGTAAAAATGTGCTCATAGGAGGACAGGCAGGAATAAGTGGACATCTCAAAATTGCTGATCAAACGAAAATAGTTGCTCAATCGGGAATACCTTCAACAGTTAAAAAGGCACAAACATTGATGGGAACTCCTGGTATCCCTATCGATGATTTTAAAAAATCATATTTTGGCTTTAGAAAATTACCTTATCTACTAAAAAAAGTACAAGAACTAGAACAAAGAATTGAATCATTAACAAAATAAATACCATGTCAGAAAAACAAAGAACCGTAAAAGGTATTGTTAAAGTGAATGGAATTGGCCTTCATACAGGCCTAGAAGTAAATTTAGAAATTCACCCTGCACCAGATAATCATGGCTATAAATTTCAGCGTGTTGACTTGGATGGTAAACCAATTATAAAAGCTGATGTTGATTATGTTGTCTCTACAGAAAGAGGCACGACTCTTGAACAGAATAACGCCAAGGTACATACTACAGAACATGTTCTTGCGGCATTATATGGAAGTCAAGTTGACAATGCTCTGATTACTATTGATGGCCCAGAAATACCTATCATGGATGGTAGCTCGCTTAAATTCGTAGAGGCTATTGAAAAAGTTGGTTATGAAGATCAAAATACAGAAAGAACGTATTTCGAACTTTCAGAAAATATTCCGTGGGAAGATGAAGAAAAAGGCATTGAATTTTTAGCCATTCCAGATGTCAATTACAGACTTACTGTTATGGTTGATTATCAATCACCTGCTCTAGGCACACAACATGCAAGCATGTATCACATTGGAGAGTTTAAATCAGAAATCTCTATGTGTCGAACCTTTGTTTTTCTTAAAGAATTAGAATATCTAGCAAAAAACGACCTTATAAAAGGTGGTGATTTGGATAACGCCATTGTCATGGTGGAACGACCTGAAGTTTCGCAAGATGAATTGACCAAGTTGGCAAAACTCTTGGGTAAAGAAGATTTAAAAGTGAGTGTTGAAGGGATTGGTGTTTTAAATAGTACGAAACTACAATTCGAAAATGAACCCGCAAGACATAAGCTATTAGACATTGTTGGTGACCTTGCGCTAATTGGCAAACCAATTAAAGCTCATATTCTTGCTGCACGCCCCGGACATTATGGAAATGTTGAATTTGCCAAAGTATTAAAGGCTCAAATCAAAAAGCAACAGACCAAAGGAAAAACCTTCGATCTAAGCAAGGAACCTTTATATAATATCAATGATATTGAAAAAATGCTTCCCCATCGATTTCCTTTTCTGATGGTGGATAAAATAATGGAAATTACTGAAGATTCCATTTGGGGTGTTAAAAACATCACAATGAATGAGCCAATATTTACTGGTCATTTCCCAGGAAATCCAGTTTTTCCAGGAGTACTACAGGTGGAGGCCATGGCTCAAGTTGGAGGAATATTTGCATTGAGTAAGGTGGAAGAAGCTCACCTCTACTCTACTTATTTCATGAAAATCAATAATGTAAAATTCAAACAAAAAGTTCTTCCCGGTGATTCAGTAGTATTCGAATTAACACTTATGTCCCCTATAAGAAGAGGCTTGGTCGAAATGTCAGGTAAGGCATATGTGAACGGAAAAGAAGTTGCTGAAGCTGAAATGCTGGCACAAATTGTGAAAGATAAAGTCTGATGAATATTAGTCCACTTGCTTCCGTGCATCCGAAAGCCACGCTTGAAAAAGATATAGTTGTTGAACCTTTTGCCCATATTCATGAGGATGTAATAATTGGAGAAGGGACTAAAATTCACTCAAATGCAGTTTTGTATCCAGGTACCAGAATAGGTAAACATTGCGAAGTATTTCCAGGTGCAGTTATAGGGGTAATACCTCAGGATCTTAAATTTGACGGTGAGTATACGCTTGTTGAAATTGGGGACCACACTGTAATAAGAGAATGTGTTACCATTCATAGAGGAACTAATGATAAAAAATCAACAAGAATAGGGAACCATTGTCTTTTAATGACCTATGTTCATGTGGCTCATGATTGCCAAATAGGAAATCATGTTATTTTGGCAAGCTACACAGGTCTTTCTGGACATGTACAAATAGATGATTATGCCATTTTAGAAGGGAAAGTGGCAGCGCAACAATTCACTCATATTGGAAAGCATACTTTTATTGGTGGAGCATCTTTAATTCGAAAAAATATTCCTCCGTACATAAAAGCTGCAAGAGAACCCTTAACATTTGCTGGAGTAAATTCAATTGGACTCAGAAGAAGAGGATTTTCAGATGAAACCATTCGTGAAATTGAAGATTTATATAGAATCTTATTTATTCAAAACAGTAATATTTCAAAAGGAATAAAGGTCATAAATGAGCAAATGAATCCTAGTAATGTCAAAGAAGAAATACTTCAATTTATTAATTCCTCGGAAAAAGGAATTTTAAGAGGTATGATTTAATCATGTTTAAAAGAGGAGACAAGTTTCAATTTGAGATTTCAGAGTATGCCTTTGGTGGTAAAGGGATTTCCAAAATCACTAAGGACGAACAGAGAACAATTGTCTTTATCCCCAATACATTTCCCGGACAAAAAGTTGAAGCCATAATTTCAGCAAAAAAAAAGAAATATGCAGAGGCCAAACTTCTTGAAGTAATAGAAAGATCACCTATCGAAAAAGTAAGTGACTTTCAAGAAATATCTGGAGCTCCTTATATATATATTCCAATCAAAGAACAGGAAAATGTAAAAAAAGCTTCAACACTAAATACATTTACCAAACTGTCTGGAATAGATGATATCGAGGAGAAATTCGATGAATTCATCTCTGCACCAAGTCACTTCTTTTACAGGAATAAAATGGAATACAGCTTTTCTTGTATTGAACATTGTCTCGAGTCTAATATGGAAAAGGATGATGCCTTTGCATTAGGCTTTAAAAGAAGGGGTACCTGGTGGAAAGTAGAAAGCTTAAATAAACCCTCAGGTTTATTTGATGAAGAATGGGAAAAAAAACTAAAAGAAATACGGGTATTTCTTAAAGAAACAGAATTTAAGGCTTGGCATCCACCAAAAAAAATAGGATTTTTTCGACACATCGTTGTCCGAAAATCATTTCATTCTGACCGACTATTAATTAATTTGGTGACTTCCTCGGACGAAGTAGAAAAATTCAAAATAAAAGATTTCGGAATCTATCTCAAAAAATTATTTGGTGATAGAATTGCTGGATTTTTACATACCATAAATGACAATGTTGCCGACAGAGCAAAAATAGAAAATGGAAATAGCTCACTTATTTTCGGTGATGAAGTGATTGAAGAAAAATTATTAGGATTGACATTTCAAATAAGTATGGAAAGCTTTTTCCAAACCAATCCAAAATGTGCAGAATTACTCTACACTAAGGCTTTAGATTATGTATTTCAAGAGGAGCTTAAAGAAAATATGGTTGTTTTGGACTTGTTTTGTGGGACTGGTACAATTGGACAGTTACTTTCGCAAAGGAATCCTAACGTGCAAGTTATTGGCGTTGATATTGTAGAACAAGCTATTCATGACGCAAAGAAAAATGCCAAGGTCAATGGACTCGAGAATATCAAATTTTTCGCATCGGATGTTGGAAAATTTCTGAAATCACATCCAGAATATATAGGGAAAATAGATACTATTATATTAGATCCTCCCCGAGCTGGAATTGCTCCCAAAACGATAAAAAAGATTATTGAACTAGGCGCTAATAATCTGGTATATATATCATGTAATCCGTCAACTCAAGCAAGAGATGGATCGATTCTGAATGATGCCGGATTTGAATTGTCTCATTATAGCTTAGTAGATCAGTTTCCTCATACAGGGCACATAGAGTCAATTGCAAAATTTAAAAAAATATGAATGTCGAGATCATTTCAATAGGAGATGAACTTTTAATTGGTCAAACAGTCAATACCAATGCATCCTGGATTGGTAAAGAGCTTTCTTATTTGGGCGCTCGAATCGTAAAGACGGTCTCAATCTCAGATCAAAAGAAAGAAATTCTTGAAGGTCTATCAAATATTAAAAACACAACTGATTGCGTCATTATTACCGGAGGGCTTGGTCCAACAAAAGATGATATTACAAAGCACACCTTGTGTGAGTTTTTTAATACCTCATTAGAATTGCATAAGCCAACACTTGAAAAGATTCAATACTTTTTTGCACTGAGGAATCGCCCTATGCTTGAGTCCAATAATTTGCAAGCGGAATTGCCCAAATCATGCCGAATACTTGAAAACAACTATGGTACCGCAGCCGGTATGTGGTTTGAAAGTGAAGGCACCATTTTTATTAGTCTTCCAGGAGTTCCATATGAAATGAAAGGCATTATGACCGAAGAGGTCATACCTAAGCTTAAATTACAATTTGAGCTTCAATCCATGTTTTATCGTACTGCCTTAACCCAAGGAATTGGTGAATCATTTTTGGCGGAAATAATAAAAGATTGGGAAAGTAAAATATATTCGTTAGGTTATTCCCTAGCCTATCTGCCTTCACCTGGAATCGTTAAACTGAGAATTACCTCTACAAGAGGTAAAAAGGATGCTGAAGAAATAGACAAACTTTTTAAAGAGCTCGAGTCACAAATTCCTAAATACTTTTTTGGATACGACTCTGATACCTTGGCTTCTGTCATTGGGTCTCAATTAAAAGCTAAAAACTTAACTATTGGAACAGTTGAGAGCTGCACAGCAGGTAAACTAGCAAGTACAATTACGGAGGTGCCTGGAGCATCTGCATATTATTTGGGTTCTTTATTGACCTATTCTAATGAATTAAAACATCATCTTGCAAATGTTGGAAAAGATACCCTTCTTAAATATGGAGCAGTGAGTGAACAGGTCGCTATAGAAATGGCGAAAGGAGGTCAACACAAATTAGGAGTTGATATTTGTATATCAGCAACAGGAATAGCAGGACCTGATGGAGGAAGCGCAGAAAAACCTGTTGGATTGGTATGGGTCGCTATTGCTACACCTAATAAAACAATAAGTCATAAGCTTCAATTTAGCCAGCATAGAGGAAGAAACATTCACATGACTACCCTAAGCGCATTAAACCTGCTTAGAATTGCTTTAAATGATTAAAATCACTTCTTTTTTCCTTCCATTTTAAAGGTATACTGCACACTTACTGTTCTTGGAGGTTCGATTTTTAAGGGTCGAAGTGAATATGAGCGATTTAAGATATTACTTCCAATTAAAGCCAACTTATGAGATTCATTCAAGTGAAGTGATATTCGAGCATCAAAAATCCAATTTCCAAAACGATGAGAATTATAAAAATCCATGTATTGTAAATCTTGTAGAACTTCTATATCCGTTGTAAATTCCTCAAAATCCTTAATTATGGCATCCATATTTACAATTTTAGAAAAATATTTTGCACTCGCACCGACAGACAATTTATCTTTCCAAGTGTATTCGCAATCTAGCTTGATATTATGTAAAAAGCGATATTTAAGTATGCCTTGAGATGCATCCAATGAGGTTGAATTATAGCTGAATTGCCTCTGATTAGAATCAATTGCATATACATAGTCTGGAGTGAGTGTTTTTGGAACGATATAATTATATCCTAATAAAAACATCATTTTACTATTTTCCTTAAATTCTGCAAATCCAGTAAAAGAGGCATCAATACCGGTGACGCGAGAATTTCCTGTGTTTAGGAACATAAAACCTGCACTAGACCCCATGGCTTCAACAGAGGTAAGCTCATTCCATATACCAAACATATATTCAATGGTATTTTGATATTCTTGCCAAAATCCTGCAAGATCTAGGTATCCATACAATCCGCCGAATTTCAGCCCTTGTTTGATACCGACCTCAGCGTTCCAACTGCTTTCAGGTAGCAGATTTGGATTCGGGAATACTCCGAAATTACCCACTCCAGTTCTTATGAATCTTTCCGTAATTGTGGGGAATCGATATCCTTGACCATAAGAACCCCTCAAATACGTCTCTTGATAAATTTTAAGACTATATCCTGCTCTGAAAATCGGTTTCAACGCAGTTATAGTATCATTCAATTGAAAATACTCCAAACGACCTCCTGCTGAAAGTGTCAATATATTTTTGAGCTTTGTTTCAAGCTGAGTGTAAGCCGATACATTCAAGATGCGATTATTAGGTGTTCCTGACCCTGTATATATGTTTGCAAAAGAATTGGTATAGGTTGATGTAAGCCCTCCTACAAACTCTAGATTATTGAATTCTTTATACTTCTTTTTGAACATATAATCACCGTAATAAGTTGTGGCATTATTGGATTGATTGGCACTCATCTCATTATCTACTCTTAAGATTCGACCTCTGAGATAATGTTTACCGTTTGCCTGAGAAAAAAAGTGTACAAATGGATCAAGATTAAAAATGAGTTGGTCTTGTAAAAAAATGGCACCTGGATATGCCCTATATAAACCAGACGAATCATTTAACCAAGCGAGAGGCATATTGGTCCGCATTTTCATGAAATTTCCGTTCAAACCGTAATTCAAACCCTTTATCTTTTTTGAGCGATATCTCATGTTAAAATTGAATCTTGCTCTTTTTGATATCAAATCGGTTTCACTGAAATTTGTAATTGTATCCGGAAAAACCGTTGCAACTATTGAATCTGTTATGGGTGGGCCTATATACCCGTGATCGTAATTGATATTTCCACCAACGACGAGGTCTAGATTACCAAACATTTGAGAGTGTAAAAAATTGGCTCCAAAAATTCCTGGATATTGATTCCACCAGGTGGCATTTGGTTGGTTGGGTTTTGAGTATACACCTGAATAAATATTGATTTTAGTTTTAGGCTTAGAACTGGGATATGCCGTACGGATATTCACCGAACCGGAAAGAGCAGAGCTTCCAGAAAGAACAGAGGCCGCACCCTTGACCACTTCAATTTGACTGATGTTCTCAACAGGAATAAATCCCCATTCTGGTCTACCAGCATCTCCTGAAAGCATAGGCATATCATCTACAATTACCGCAACCTTTGAACCAACACCAAATGTAAATCCACTCCCCCCTCTTATTTGAGGTTCACCATCAAGAATATTTAATCCTGGAGTTTGATCTAAGGCAGTTTCAATACTTCTCGTATTCTTATTTTCAATAAGTTCAGGCTTTATAACAACCATCGTTACAGTCTGCTCTTCTATTGGTTTATCAAATTTACCAACCTTAACATCCACTTCTTTAAATTCCTTAATGTATGAGAAAAGGGTGAAATTAACCTCTTTATCTTGACCAGACCGAAGCTGAAATGTTGCCGTATCAGACTTCATTCCGGTAAATCGACAAATTAGCTTACAGTTTCCCGAGGGCACAGACAGTTCGAAATTACCCTCAAAATCAGTCACTGACCCTATGGATACATCTGTTCGATAAATAACAGAGGCGCCTGCTAAAACTTCTCCACTTTCATCTACTACTCTTCCATAAATTTTCGAATCATTCTGAGACCAAGAATTGAAAACAATAAAAAAGAGTAAAATACCCGTGAAGCATTTATTCATATATTATTCTGAAATTATTTTCGAAGAACCAGATTCATGGGAAACAATATACATTCCAGTCTGAAGTTTAGTCCCATTCAATTCACTTACCGATCCCTTTTGAATAATCTGACCCATTAAATTTGTAACAATAATCATTTCGTCTTTAAGAAAATCATCTGAAATGTAAAGGCCTGAAGTTGCATTATATCCAATCCATTTGTTTGAATTTTCACTTGACAATTGAGCGGTTGAATTATAAATCAATTCCACATCGTCAATAAATACCTCATCTCCAGCTGACCCTCCCCCAGGAGTCTTATTCGTAGTAAAAGTAATCAGTATGTACTCTGGATTTGATGAAGGACCAACATATGCAAATGGAACCGATTTTCTCTCCCACCCATTGGTTGGTAAATAATTTAAACTTGCAACAGCTACTGTATGGGGTTCTGACCCTGCATCAGTAGGGTCTCTGTAATCATAATCATCATGAATTACAGCACGAACTCTTGCTGAATCAGAGCTATTGTTGGCATTATAGCTCACCCAAAAAACTAAAGAATCAGGCGAAGCTGTTAAAGCTTGTGAAAAATCAGAATCTCCCGTACTGGTAAAATTGTAGTTATCAGGACTACTTGGTGTACTACTGCCCATATTAATTCTTCCCAGTGTAAGATTTCCATTGGCAACAATTCCCAGGGTGCTTTTAGAATATACACGGGCACTATACATACCATTTGAAGATGAAGGAACATTAGTTGATTGCTCAACTTGTTGTGAGCCAAAAAAAGCAAGTCCACCTGTAGCAGTCATGAAACTATTCCAATTCGCGGGTTCTTCAGCTGCCGCACCCAAATTATCCCAAGCCTCCATATCACCATTGTCAATTTGCTGAGCCACAATAGCTGAGGTTAGAAAAATAGAAAAGATAGAGATGTAAAAATTTTTCATAATAAAGAAGTTTATATAAACAAATATAATTAAATAGTCATACCAAAATTGTTCATATACAAGTTCATTACAAACACACCAATATCCTATTAAAAAAGAATGTCATGGAATCAAATAAGTCAATTGATTAACTTTACACCCAAAATTGAATTGAATAATGACTCATGACCTGCCCATTATGGAAGAGTTCTTTACCATTCAAGGTGAAGGCAAATACACGGGTACACCGGCTTATTTCATTCGCCTCGGAGGATGTGATGTAGGTTGCGTTTGGTGTGATGTAAAAGAAAGCTGGGATGCTCAGTCTCATTCTACTTTTGGTGTCGATGAAATCATTGAGCGAGCCAAAAATAATGATTGTGATTTGGTGGTAATTACAGGTGGAGAGCCAGCCATGTATGATATATCAGCGCTTTGTTCAGGTTTAAAATCAATTGGAAAAAAAATTGCCATTGAAACTTCAGGATGCTACCCTTTAAAGGGTATAGTCGATTGGTATACCTTTTCACCTAAAAAATTCAAAAGTCCGACGGAAGAGGCATACAAAAAAGCAGATGAACTAAAAATCGTAATTTATCACAAATCTGATTTCAATTGGGCTCTCGAGCATTCAAAAAAAGTTGGAGATCATTGTCTATTGTATATTCAACCTGAATGGTCCAAAATGGAACAAGTAATGCCTGAAATTGTTGAATTTACAAAACGTAACAAAGGATGGAAAATATCGTTACAAACCCATAAGTACATGAAAATTCCTTAAATTTCTTATATGAAATTTCAGTTTCTCTTTTTCGTTTTTTTGGCCTGCATAATGAGTTCCTGCGCTAAAGCACAATTTGGATACTCGACAAAAAGTAAAAAAGCCATTAAACTTTTTGAAAAAGCAAAGAAAATTCCAAGAGAATCCTATGATGAAAAAACTTTTCAACCGAATTACAAAGATGCCATTATTGTACTGAAGCAAGCTTTAGAAAAGGATTCGGAATTTTGGGAGGCACAATTGCTCATTGGTGAATTTTATGAATATATCAATGACTATACACAAGCCATTAAACATTATGAAAGAGCCGTTGAAATAAATCCCTTGCATATGAAATCTGGCTCTACCTATTGCTATTTAGCGAATTTGCACCTCGCCCTTGGTAATTACGACGAAAGTATTAAATACGCGAATATCTTTTTAAAAAATCCAAACGCAAGCTCGGTTTTGTCAAAGGAGGCATATAAAATTAAAAGAAGTGCTGAATTCGCAAGGCATGCTATCCAAAATCCAAAACCATTTAACCCCATCAATTTGGGACCTGGAGTGAATACTCAATTTCCTGAATATTATCCGGCTCTGACTGTGGATGGTAGTACTTTATTATTTACAAGATTGATCCCTCTAAAAATGAGAGATTATTACGAACAAGAGGATTTTTTTATTTCTTATCTAGAGGAAAATGGTAATTGGGGTAAATCTATACCAATGCCAAAAAATATTAATACCATTAATAATGAGGGTGCCCCTACTCTATCTGCGGATGGAAGAAACCTTGTATTTGTGGCCTGTGCGGATCAATCTGGAACCTATTATGGAGAAAACAGAAGTGGTAAAGGAAGCTGTGACCTTTTTTATGCCAAAAAAGTTGGAAATACTTGGTACGGACCTGTAAACCTTCCTGGATATGTCAACAGTGGAAATTGGGAGTCCCAACCATCTCTATCTGCGGATGGAAAAACCCTTTATTTTATTAGAGGAATCAAAGGAAGTAAAAATAACAATAGTGACATATACGTCTCCTATTTGCAAAAAGATGGAATTTGGGGACCTCCACAGCGATTGCCTGATCATATCAATACCCCAAACACAGAGGAATCTGTTCATATTCATCCTGATGGAAGAACACTTTATTTTGCATCGAAAGGACATCCTGGAATGGGGGGTTCGGATCTTTATGTAACAAGGATGCAAGCAAACGGACAGTGGTCCACCCCGGAGAATTTAGGATATCCAATTAATACAAAATTTGACGAAAATTCTTTAATGGTTTCGGCCGAAGGTGAAATCGCCTACTTTGCCTCAAATAGAAGCGGAGGATATGGCGGCTTAGATATATATTCATTTAAACTCCCAAAAGAAGCTCAAGCGACTAAAACATTATATTTTGATGGTTTTGTATACGATAAAGTCACCAAAGTTCCTCTTCAGGGTCAATTTGAACTTTTTGATTTATCTAACGGGGAAAGAATCATTGTTTCGGAAGCAGATAAAGTAAGCGGCACATTTATGGTTCCATTACCTGTAAATAGAAATTATGCCATTTCTGTGACTTATAAAGATTATCATCCCTATTCTCTTCATTTTGATTTATCGGAAGAAAATAATTCAGACAGCTATCACCTTGATATTCCTATGAACAAGCCAATTCAGGCAGATAACACCGTAAAAGATTCGAGTTTTTCAGCGGAAAACATTTTTGAAAATGTATTTTTTGATTTAAATAAATCGACCCTAAGAATTGAATCTCGTATAGAGTTAGATTTATTTGCGAGATATCTAGCAGAAAACCGAAATATTAATATCGAACTTGGTGGACATACAGATTCAAGGGGTGACAGCGAAAAAAACTTAACTTTATCTGAAAAGAGAGCAGAGTCAGTTTATAAATATCTAATTGATAAAGGAATTTCAGCGTCTCGAATGACATTTAAAGGTTATGGATCGCTTTATCCGATTTTTTCTGACGAAGCCATTAATAAAATGAATAAAAATTCAGAAAAAGAAGCTGCACATCAACAAAACAGGAGAACTGTATGGCGAGAAACTTTTTAATATCAATTTTTTGGTTAATTAGACCTCAAAATATATTTATCATTGTAGCAACAATGTTCGGGGTTGGTTATCACCTTTCATTTGACAACCCGATTGTAAATATCAACAAGTTAGACTTTGCATTGCTCCTTATCTCAACAATATTGATAGCGGGTGCAGGAAACATGATAAATGATTATTTCGATGTTAAAGCCGACCGAATAAATAAACCACAAAAACTAATCATAACAAAATATGTCAAAAAAAGATGGGCGATTATTTTGCATTGGAGTTTTAATTTTTCGGCACTCATTATTTCAATATATCTGAGCTCTAAATACAACACATTTTGGTATGTATTTATCAATTTATTGGCGATTAACGCCCTATGGTTTTACAGTGTTTACTTTAAGAAGAAAATCTTTCTCGGAAACGCAGTTATAGCTATATTAACGGGATTTGTTCCCCTACTAGCATTAAGTTTTTTTGTGTTTTCAAAAGACAGTGGAATTTTTGACCAATATGATGGACATTGGTATGAAAACCCCAACTTTCATATTATTTATTTATTGGCCTTCTTTGCAATGATGCAAAATCTCGCCCGAGAGATATGTAAAGACATTACAGATATACCTGGAGACAGAAAAATATTTGTAAAATCTATACCAATGAAATATGGTTTAAAAATCACTAAAAGAATCATTGGTATGATTTTGATAACTCAAATCGCTTGTCTCATTACTTTCACTGAACTATTTAATTTTTGGCTTGAAGATTGGGTCTTTTACACTCTTTTAATTGCCCTTAGCTTGAACATATTCATCATTATTTTGATGGCAAATAACAATCTCTTCCTTAAATTTAGCCAAGCCCTATTAAAACTTAGCATGCTCATTGGTCTAAGTGCATTATTTATTTGATATGAACATAATTCTAGGCTCAGGATCACCGAGACGCAAACATCTTTTAAGGGAGATGGGGTATTCATTTGAAGTTTTGGTGTCAGATGTAGATGAATCTTTCGATAATTCAATTGATGTGTATAAGGTTGCACCCTTATTGGCTCGTAGAAAGGCAAGGCATTTAATGAAGAACCTTCAAGAAAAAGCACTTTTAATTTGTTGTGATACTGTAGTGATTTTTGAGAACGAAATCCTAGGAAAACCCAAAGACAAAAAGGAGGCATTCGATACAATATCTCGTTTATCTGGAAACAAACATGAAGTCATGAGTGCTATATGTCTCGTCGACGGAAATCAAATTAGCGAATTTCAAGAAACAACTGAAATTATATTTAATGAACTGAAAAGCGATGAAATTCAATACTACATTGACGAAATGAAGCCATTCGACAAAGCAGGTTCATATGGCATCCAAGAATGGATAGGATTAATTGCAGTCAAAGAAATTAAAGGAAGCTATACCAATGTGATTGGTCTTCCAACACAACGACTGCATAAGGAGCTTCAAAAACTAAAATTGCCTTCTAATTTAGTTTAAACTCTACTCTACGACTTTTCGCAGCTTTCAGTTCTTCGTCATCGACACTTGGAGCAATTTCTCTGCTGATTTCTGTATCTCTGTGAGACTTAACCGTTATTCTCGACTCGTCAATACCGTTCGCCAAGAAATAACGTTTTGCATAATTTGCTCTCACCATTCCCATATCACTAAATTCCTCTTTTGTAGCTCCCAAGCTTTCTTCTTGACTATCTGAGTGTCCGTGAATTTCAATGCTTGTAGCAGGGTCACTTTTTAATATGCCAGCAATGTACTTTAGGCTTTCTTTTGAATTTGGCGTCAAGTCTTTTTTACCAAATCCAAAAAACAATTCTTGAGCATCAACCCTTTCCGCTGTAGTCATAGATTCTTCAATATGAATCGCCTTCGTATAAATTAATGTTGAATATTCTTCTGTATTGGCAGATTGGCTATTTACAACACACTTACAATCTTCATCTGAGTCGATTTGTTTGACAGTCACATTATCAATGTAGTAATAAGAATGTTTTAAGGTTTCAACTTCCGCAGTTTTTGGTTTTTTCACTGGAATCCAACGCGTGTTGTCATTTTTATCGAAATTACCAATGGTAATGAATTTTTCATCTCCCTTTGCTGTGTAGATTTCACAAACCTGATCCCATCCAAAAAAACCTTGGTGAATACGGTTATTTTTTCCCCTAATCAGATTTTCTGGAGCATTGATGATACCAGATTTACTCGATGGCGCCTCCTTGGTAAAATAGGCTCCAATATTGTTACACGCATATTTGGAGGATTCGGCCAATGATACTTTAAATTGAACACAATACTTTAACCCTTTTGATAAAGAGACATTATTTTTCCCTTTAATAAACGGTATGGTTATATAGCTTCTTAGGGAAGATTCTCGTCCTGGTCTGTAGGCAACAAATCCTGCATACAATTTCCCACCATCCACATCACTCTCCTCGCTTCCAAATGCATTATTTGGAATTCCTGCAACTGAACCAGCCCCCTTTTGAAAGAGGTCTGCAGCATTTTCTGTAGGAGAAAAAACACCATTATCTAATAAAGTGATAGACCCAAGCTCCGAAACTTCCTCATCTTCTTGTAATCTTTCAAATGTCATATTCAACATATCAGAGCTTGTAGATTTTCCTTTTTTACCACGTTTTTGTGATAATGCTACATGACTCCCAATGAATACCAATAAGGTTAAGGTAATAGATAAATTAAATTTCATAATTTTTAACTGTATTAATAAATGTTTTGACATTTTCAGGGTGAATATCTGGATAAACACCGTGGCCCAAATTTACAATATGCCGTGGACTTTTAAAAGATTTCAACATTTTAAACGTTTCAGACTGAATACGATCCTCTGAACCATACAAAACACAAGGGTCTAAATTCCCTTGAAGTGTTTTTGACTCTCCACACAAAGATCGAGCAGTCGCCATATCCATATTCCAATCCAAACCAATTGTTGTGCATGGTAAATCCATCAAATTAGATAAGGAACTGTATGCCCCTTTTGAAAAGACCGTAAATGGTCCTTTCACCGCTTCAACAATTTGTTTAATATATCTCATTCCAAATTCTTGATATTGATTGTGTCCTAAAATACCTGCCCAAGAGTCAAATAACTGTAAGGCATCTGCCCCATGTTTTTGTTGGGCTTTTAGATACGCAATCGTCAAATCAGTTATTCGTTGTAGCAATTCATGTGCCAATTGTGAATTGGTATATAAAAGTTTACGTGTTTGCGAGAATGTTTTAGAACCAGAACCCTCAACCATATAACACAAAATAGTCCATGGTGCTCCAGCAAAACCTATAAGAGGAACTCTATTGTTTAATTTTCTTTTTGTCAATGAAATAGCCTGTAATACGTATGCTAGCCTATCCTCAACATCAATATCATTATCAATTAAAGCTAAATCTGATTCATTCTTGATGGTCTTTTCAAACCAAGGTCCTTTTTTCTCTATCATTTGATAAGTCAAACCCATCGCATCAGGAACAACAAGAATATCTGAAAAAATAATTGCAGCGTCAACTCCCAACAAATCAACTGGTTGTACAGTAACTTCAGAGGCCAAATCAGGTGTTTCTGCAAGCTCTTTGAACCCCGAAACACTTGCCCGAACTTCTCGATACTCAGGTAAAATTCTACCCGCCTGGCGCATCAACCATACAGGGTAGCGTTCTATTTCTTGACCACGTGAAGCTCTTAAATATAAATCGTTTTCCAATTTCATGAAATGCAAATATATAAAGGAATACTCACCAATCTATAGGAGTCAATTTATTCATCAATAAATAATCATTCGCTTTACTGAAATG
>QOQC01000043.1 GCA_003331365.1 Flavobacteriales bacterium
TTGTGTAGGTATCAGTGGAGTCTGGATTGGTAACAAGCTTTGGTGTGGGAAGTATCTTGAGATTGATCACATTGTCATTCGAAATGAGATGAGATCTAAAGGAATTGGAAAAAGATTGGTTGATTTTTTAAAAACTTTAGCTGAAAAAGAGCAGTGTAATTCAATTGGTTTGGATTCTTTCACCTTCAATCATCAATCACACAAGTTTTTCTTTCGAGAAGGTTTTGAAATAAAAGGCTTTCACTTTGTTCATGTTCTAAATGAATCGAATTTTCAGGCTTAGTTATTCATCATTAAGGATTTCTAGATTGGCAAACCTTAAAAGAATGGTTTTACTTCCGTGGTGTGGAAAGAAAATGGTTGCCTTCTGATCTGCCCCTAAACCCTCCATATGAGTTACCTTTCCTTTTCCGAATGTCTTATGCTCAACGTTATATCCTACTTTTATATCTTGTTCATTAGAGCTAGAAGATTTTTGTCGAGTAACCTCCTTTAGAGATCTGAGGCTAGGATTAGTCATCTTATTCAAACCTCCAGTTCGGGCCCCCTCGAATCCTTTCATTGAAAGCCCTCTGTTGATAGATTTGGATTTAGATGAAAATTCTAAATAGTTGGGGTCTATTTCATCTATGAATCGACTAGGCTCACAGCTAATAGATTGTCCCCATAAAAACCTTGATACCGCATATGATAAAGTGCATGATTCCATGGCCCTTGTAACAGCCACATAAAATAACCTTCTTTCTTCTTCAAGATCAGACCTTGAGTGTAATGACATTTGTGAAGGAAAGAGATTTTCTTCCATCCCAACTAGATAAACATTTGGGAATTCTAGGCCTTTACTCGAATGTATGGTCATTAGGGAAACATGATTTTTTTCTTCCGGTTTTTCTTGGTCTGCATCCGTAAGTAAGGCGACCTCAAGCATAAAATCTGCTAGGGTATTTGGATCGACTTCATCACCGGAATTCGAAAATTCCTGAATACCCGAAAGAAGTTCTTCTACATTTTGAAATCGCTCTACCTCTTCAGGCCCTTTATCCTTGGCATCGATCAGCTCTTTCATAATCCCTGATGAACGGGCAATTCGCTCAGCTAGGGAAAAAGCATCTTTAGTATTAATTTCGGATTGAAAGCTTTTAATCATAGTGGCAAATTCTGAAATTCTTGACTTTGTGCCATTGTTAATATCAACGGGGTATTTGTGAAAGTCACAAATGACTTCCCACATACTTGTAGTATAATTATTCGCTGCTACAATTAGCTTTTCAATACTTGTTTTTCCTATCGCTCTTTTGGGATAATTAATCACGCGTTTGAGCGCTTCTTCATCATTTGGATTTGCCGCAAGGCGAAAATAGGCAAGTAAATCCTTAATCTCTTTTCTTTGGTAAAATGAAAGGCCACCATAAACTTTATAAGGGATATTAAGTTTCCTCAACGCTTCCTCAAATGACCTGGACTGTCGATTTGTTCGGTATAAAACGGCGAAATCATTGTATGAGCAATTGCTTTTGCCTTGCTTCTCATGTATGAATGATGCTACCGACCGACCTTCTTCATTATCAGTTGGTGTTCTTACGACCTTGATTTTATTTCCATTTTGATTTTCTGTCCAGACACTTTTATGAATTTGATCTTTATTTTTTTTTATGATACTGTTCGCCGCTTCAACAATGTTTTTGGTGCTGCGGTAATTTTGCTCTAGTTTATATAGTGTAAAGTCTGGATAGTCTTTTCGGAAATTTAGTATGTTTTCAATATTGGCTCCCCTAAATGAATAAATGCTTTGGGCATCATCACCAACAACACAAATGTTTTCATAAGCAGCGGCCAATTTTTTGATAATCAGGTACTGTGCATAATTCGTGTCTTGATACTCATCTACCAAAATATATTTGAATTTGTGTTGATAGTAATGAAGTACCTCGGGAAAGTCTCGCATCAGAACATTGGTATAATACAATAAATCGTCAAAATCCATTGCGCCAGATTTTTGACATCTATTCATATAGCTCATATAAATACGTCCCATTTCAGGTCGTCTTGCCTGCTGATCTTCTAACTTGATCTCTTCATTTTGACAATATGCTTCAGGTGATATTAGATTGTTCTTAGCTGAGGATATCCTGCCAAAAACGTTGCTTGGCTTGTAGGTTTTATCGTCCAATTTAAAACCCTTAATAATGTCTTTTATGACACTTTTTGAATCTTGTGTATCGTAAATGGTAAAATTATTTGGAAATCCAATTCGATCAGCATTAAATCGAAGAATTTTCGAAAAAACGGAATGAAAGGTTCCCATTGTAATGTTCTTTGCTTCATCGGCACCAACAATGGATCCAATTCGCTCAGTCATTTCCCTCGCTGCTTTATTGGTGAATGTCAGTGCCAGGATATTAAAAGGATCAATTTCATTTTCAATCATATGGGCAATCCGATAGGTTAAAACCCTCGTTTTACCAGAACCAGCACCAGCAATAACCATTGTTGCGCCATATAAGTGTTCGGCTGCTTTTCTCTGACTTTCATTCAATTCATTCAAAAAATGCATGAAACAAATTTAGTTAAACGTCTATTCAATTGAAAGCTGAAAATAATTGAATTAAAAGATTTTTTGAACAATTATATTGATTACAAATAAAAGAGAACCATTACATTTGTATCAATGAAAAAAATAAAAGTATATCACAATAATCGTTGCTCTAAAAGCAGACAGGCATTGGCATTAGTTAATATAATTAGTACTGATGTAGAGGTTATTGATTACATCAATCAAAGGATAGAGAGAAAAGATTTTTTACAGGTGATTAAAGAACTTGATATTTCTCCAAATGAATTACTCCGAAAAGGGGAGTCAGATTATAAAGTTCACATAAAAGGCAAGGACCTGAATGAAGAACAAATTATTGATTTGATGCTTGAATACCCAAAGCTCATCGAAAGACCCATTGTTATTTGCGAAGGAAAAGCCATAGTTGCTAGACCACCTGAACTAGTCAACGATTTTTTAAAGAATTAAGTTTTGAATCCAACATTTGAAATGAAAATCGTTTTTTGTTTTCAAAAAAAATACGCTAATTAATTTTTTTTAACTGTTCCCTCGTTTTTTAAATTATCTTTGATTATATCTCTTATGAAGTTAGACAATATATATCTCAAAGCCGGTACACCTTTCTCCGAGTCAATCAACAGTTGGTCTGAGGAGAATGCAAATAAGGTAAGCGAGGTTAAAGAACGTTATGACGCACATATTGAGCTTTTTGATAGTCTTTTAATTGTAAGTGAAAATCAGTCTATTTCAAAGGAGAACTGGAATTTAAAGTCACTTTTTGATAAAAATCAAAAGCCTTCTTATCGAATAGATATTAATGGGACATTGAATGTGGCTATTGCGAATTTAGAATTATGGTTAGAATCCAATAAATCAAAAAATCTATTGATTGTAGGTAAGGATGAAATCGTAAAAAACAAAAACCTAGATCGTTTTCTTGAAAAGCTCTCAGTGGTTAAGCTCTAAGTTCTGCGCCAAGCTCACTTTTTAATTTCAATCGTATTTTTTCCATGATCTTATCAATTTGAGCATCTTGTAGCGTTTCTTTTGGATCCTGGAAAATAAATGAAACTGCATAAGATTTTTTATCTTCTGGTAAGTTTTTACCCTCGTATACGTCAAAGAGATTCATATCCTTTAACAGATTTCTTTCCGAATCTTTCGCTATTTTTTGAATAGATGCATAGCTCACAGATTTATCTAGGATAAGTGAAAAATCGCGCTTCACAAAGAAAGTTTTGGGGAGCTCTTTAAAAATCGTAGCAACTTTAGGATGATCTAATAAATGATCAATATTTAGAATTCCAGCGAAAACACTTCCTTTAAAATCAAGTTTGCGTTTTAATTCTTGGGAAATACAACCATACTCAAATATAACCTTCTTTTTATGACTTAGCGATTGAAGGGAATCGAAGAAAATACTCGGCTCAATATCATTTTCCTTTAGTTTTAAACCTAATTTTTCGCCTAATGATATGCAGATTGATTTAACATCAAAGAAATCCATCACTTTATTTTCTGTTCTCCAAGATTCCTGGCGATGATTACCCGAAACCACAAAAGCCAACTGTCTGCTCTCATGGAAACCTTTTTCTGATTTCTCATAAATCTTCCCAAATTCAAAAAATTTGAGATTATTTTGTTGTCGGTTCTGATTGTATTTGATGTTTTCCAATAAACCAAATAATAGGGTTCGACGCATGGAAGCTAGCTCAGAACTGAGGGGGTTTAGGATACTTACTTTAGTGTTTCCGGAAATTTTGTCTAGTTGGTTTTCAAATAGATCATTACCTAACGAGTTGTTGACTACTTCGTTGAAACCATTTGAAACGAACCAATTTGATAATGTCCTTTGAATTTCATTAGAGTTGTCAAACTCTTTGTTCTGAAAAGAGATATGCCATTTTTTTGGTATTGGTACCTGATTAAAGCCATAAATTCTCAGAACCTCTTCCATAACATCTTCAACTCTGTATACATCTCTTCTATATTCAGGTACTTTTATCTTTACCTTTTTTGCATCAATCTGTTTACATTCAAAATCTAAATTCTCCAAAATAAGAATGACTTGGTCCATTTCTAAATGAATTCCGAGTCTATTGTTTAACATTTGAATGTTCAATTCTAAATTTAACTTATTATGTTCGGTATAATTAATCTTTATAGGTTTTGAGGTCAGATGTCCACCTGAGAATTCAAGAATTAAAGAAATAGCCCTGTTTATTGCTGCTTCCGTAAAAGAAGTGTCTACACCTCTCTCAAATCTAAAACTAGCATCTGTCTGTAAACCATGTGATTTAGATGTTTTTCGAATGGAGGTAGGATTGAAAACTGCCGATTCAATGAGAATGGAGCTGGTATCATTTGAGATTCCTGAAGATAGACCTCCATATACTCCTGCAATACAAAGGTTTTCATGGCCATTTGTAATCATAAGCTCTTCACCGTTAAGCTTTCGTTCTATACCATCCAAAGTGGTGAAGGACTCACCTTTTTTACTTTGCTGAACGACAATTTTATTTCCAATTTTTCCGTAATCGAAAGCATGTAGGGGAGTTCCAAACTCAAACATTACGTAATTGGTAACATCAACAATATTATTTATTGGTTCAATGTCAACAGTTCGAAGTGCTTTTTGCATCCATTCGGGAGAGGGTTCAACATTTACATTTTCTATGACTGCTCCGAAATATCTTGAACAAAGTTCAGAATCCGTAATCTCAATCGAAAAATCAGCTCTATTGTTTTTTATAGATGGCAAATCTATCACGGGAAGTTTGATTTCCTTATTACCATTTGTATGATAATTTAGATAGGCTTTTAGATCTCTTGCCACACCAATGTGTCCCATTGCGTCACAGCGGTTTGGAGTAAGTCCTATTTCCAATTGATAATCAAAAGATAAATTAAAATGTTTTGCGGCCATTTGTCCAATTTGTGCCTCATCGGATAATACTAATATACCATCATGTGAATCACCCAAGCCGATTTCGTCTTCAGCACAAATCATCCCAAAAGATGCCACGCCTCTAATCTTTGCTTTTTTTATCTTGAACGGGTTGTCTGACGTTGGATATAAAGTACTGTTAACTGTTGCTACAACTACTTTTTGATTGACATCAACATTGTCAGCTCCACAAACGATTTGAAGGGTTTCCGTTCCGATATCTACTTGTGTAATTTTTAGGCGGTCAGCATCCTCATGTTTAACGCAATCAATCACTTTCCCGATAACGAGGCCTTTCAATCCGCCTTTTACCTGATCAATTCTTTTGATGCCCTCAACCTCAAGTCCGGTATCTGTTAGAATTTCGGCAAGCTCATCCACGGATAAGTTAAAATCTAAATAATTCTTAAGCCAATTGTAGGATATCTTCATTTGAACACAATTTCAATGCGAATTTATTAATAATGCCTCAATGTCATACTTAATGCTTAAAGAATATTCACCTCTCGTTTCAATGTAATATTGAATTTATCTTCAACATCATGAATGATTTGATTTGATAGTTGTAATATTTCTTCTCCTTTAGAATGATTATAATTGACAAGCACCAATGCTTGGTACTTATGAACACCATACCGATTTTCGAAAGTACGTCCTTTCCATCCTGCCTTTTCGATTAGCCATCCTGCTGCAAGTTTGACTTTATTGTTTGGTGCAGGATAATTAGGAACATTCGGATATTTTTTTTGAATATTCGTAAGAATATCGATAGGGACAACGGGGTTCTTGAAAAAACTACCTGCATTACCAATTTCATTCGGGTCAGGAAGCTTAGATTGTCGAATTCTAATGACGGCATTACTCACGTCTTTAATCGTTGGTTCCAATATTTGCATTTCCTGAAGCTCTTTTTCAATGGCCCCATAGCTCGTATTCAAGGTATGCTTTTTACTTAGCCTGAATGCTACCTTGCAGATGAAATATTGACCTTTTAGTGAGTTTTTAAAAATGCTTTCTCGATATCCAAATTTGCATTCATCTGCATTAAATCTATGGATTTCTTTTTCCTTCAAATGAAAGGCGTCAAGGTATTCAAAAACATCTTTGATTTCAACACCATATGCTCCAATATTTTGCATCGGACTCGCGCCAACATTTCCTGGAATTAGACTCAAGTTCTCTATTCCACCCAAATTCTGCTCTATGCATTTCATGACAAATGCATGCCAATTTTCCCCTGCGCCAGATTCAACGATCGCAAATTCATCAGTTTCTTTAATGATTTCAAAACCTTTGATTTCATTTTTAAGAATCAGACCATCAAAATTTTCTGTAAACAATATATTGCTGCCACCCCCAAGAATAAAGAAGGATTCTTTGGAATGTTGCTCTAAGACACTTTCTAAACGGCTCACATCGTGAATTCTTGAAAACAGCTTGGCATGTGCATCAATACCAAAGGTGTTCATCTGTTTTAATGAGACATTTCGATCTACCATATTTCAAAATTAAGACCTATATTCTTTCGAATTGTCCTTTACAAGAAAACATACTAACATATGAACCTTAATTTATTATTTCCTCGTGTTAAACTTTCAAAAAAACGAGACTAACTCATAAGTGTTACTATTTTTGTGGGAATCGTTTTCCTTATAAAAACTATATGATACGTTTATTCACATTTTTAGGGTTCTTTTTATTCTGCGGAACCGTGGTATTTGGTCAATTTCATCCAAGTGAGATTAGTACTTCTCTTAAATTTAAAGAAGTTATAGATAAAGTCTCTCGATATTATGTCGATGAGACAGATGCTGAGGCATTGACAGAAACTGCCATAGTTGCATTATTGGAAGAGTTAGATCCTCATTCTACTTACATACCTGCAGACGAGCTTCAGGCAGCTCAAACGGCAATTAACGGGAGCTTTGTGGGTGTAGGTATCCGTTTTCAAATCATGAAAGACACTTTAAACGTAGTGGCTACAATATCGGGAGGGCCCGCCGAAAAATTGGGTATTTTGCCTGGTGATAAAATAGTGGTTGTAGATGGTGTAAATATTGCTGGTATTGGTCTAAAGAATAGTGATGTTAGAGATAAATTGATGGGAGAGCTTGGGTCAAAAGTGAAAGTTGAGGTTGAGAGAAAGCGAGCCAAGAAAAATTTGACTTTTAATATAACAAGAGATAAAATCCCTGTTTATTCTGTAGATTCTCGATATATGATTAATGATAGAGTTGGATATATCAAATTGAATAGTTTTTCTAGAACGACAGTATATGAGGTAAGAGAGGCCATGAGGTCCTTAAAAAGACAGGGGATGGAGGATTTAATTTTTGATTTGCAAGGAAATGGAGGTGGACTACTCGATGCAGCTCACAAGCTTGCAGATGAATTTCTCTCTGATGAAAAATTAATCGTTTACTCAGAAGGAAAAGCTCAACCTCGAAATAATTTGAGAGCTGGTATTAGAGGTAATTTTGAGAAAGGAAAACTAATCATACTTACTGATGAGTATTCAGCGAGTGCTAGTGAAATTCTTTCTGGAGCAGTACAGGATTGGGATAGGGGTGTAGTTGTAGGAAGAAGAACCTTTGGAAAGGGATTGGTACAGCGACCTATGGGACTTAGTGACGGTTCGGAAATAAGATTAACGATCGCAAGGTATTACACACCAACAGGTCGTTTTATTCAGAAACCATATGAAAATGTTGAAAGTTACAGGAAGGATATATCAGAACGCTATTTAAATGGTGAATTTGTACATGCTGATTCCATTAAGATGCCAGATTCTTTAAAGTTCAAAACTTTAATTAAAAATAGAACAGTTTTTGGAGGAGGAGGTATTATGCCTGATATTTTTGTTCCATTGGATACAACTGGTGTATCAGATTATTTTTCTGAGCTTATTCGAGGTGGATTTTTGAATACATTTTCATATGAGTACACTAATGATAAGAGGAAGAGTCTATTGAAGAAATATCCAACATTTGATGATTTTAATAAAAACTTTAATTGTGATGAACCATTTATGGATTTGTTTTTTAAGTATGTAGCAAAAGAAGATTCAACACTCAAGATGAATGAAGAAGAATATAAAATGAGTGAAGAATTTATTAAACTTCGATTAAAGGCTTATTTGGCAAGAAACTTATGGGATACTAACGAGTTTTATCAAGTTTACAATGCTTCAAATGAAATTTTACAAAGAGCAATTGATCTTTTGGAAAAGAATGAATACGATAAAATTGATTTAGACAACTAATGGAAAGACGTGTTGTTATTACCGGATTAGGAGCTTTAACTCCAATCGGTGAAGATGTAGATTCGTTTTGGAGAAATTTAAAAGGCGGAGTAAGTGGTGCAGCGCCAATTACCAAATTCGATACAGAAAAATTTAAAGCCAAGTTTGCCTGTGAGCTTAAAACTTATGATGCTTCTAAATATTTCGATAGAAAGGAAACTAGGAAATATGACCTATTTAGTCAGTATGCACTGGTTTCTGTTGAAGAGGCAGTGAAAGATGCAATGCTTGATTTCGAACAGGTTAATAAAAAAAGAGCTGGTGTTATTTGGGGTTCAGGTAATGGTGGTATTCAGACCTTTCAGGATCAGATGATGGAGTTTTGTTCAGGAGATGGAACGCCTAGATTTACCCCGTTTTTTATACCAAGAATATTGGTGGATATTGCCTCAGGTATCATTTCTATAAAATATGGATTACAAGGCGTGAACTTTTGTCCAGTATCCGCTTGTGCTACCTCTAATACTGCACTTATAGAGGCTTTCAATTATATTAAGTGGAATAAAGCAGACCTCATTATCAGTGGAGGTTCAGAGGCTGCCATCAATGAGTCTGCAATTGGCGGGTTTTCTTCAGCCAGAGCCTTATCAACAAGAAATGACGAACCTGCCACTGCTTCTAAGCCATTTGATGTGGATAGAGATGGTTTTGTAATGGGTGAGGGAGCAGGAGCCTTAATTATTGAGGAGTATGAGCATGCCAAGTCGAGAGGAGCCAAGATTTATGCTGAAATTGTTGGTGGGGGAATGGCGGCCGATGCCTACCATCTCACGGGAACACATCCTGATGGAGATGGAGCTGTGCTGGGAATGGAGGAAGCGATTCGAGAAGCAGGAATAAAAGCGGGTGACATTGATTATATAAATATGCATGCAACTTCGACACCTCTCGGAGATAAGTCAGAGCTTATCGCAGCAAAAAGAGTTTTTGGTACAGGATCAAAGGTTTCTATATCTGCCACGAAATCAATGACAGGACATCTCTTAGGCGCTGCGGGTGCAGTAGAAGCAATCGCTTGTGTAAAGGCTGTAGAAAATGACTTTGTTCCACCCACAATCAACACTAAAAACATTGAGCCCGAATTTGTTGGGATGTTTGATTTTCCGCTGAATCAAGGTCGAAATAGAGAAATTATTTATGCCATGAGTAATACCTTTGGCTTTGGTGGACACATTGCCTCTTTGGTTATTAAAAAATATGATTAGAGACATGTCCATTACAGTTAAATCGATTAAACTTTGTTCATTTTTTTTTGTTAGTTTACTCTTCACATTGTTCATTGGATCAACGGCTTTCTCTCAATCTTTTAAGGTTACGGGAAAGGTATTTTCGGCTGAGAATAACAATTCAATTGAATTTGCAACCATTAAATTACTGAATCCCTCAGATTCTTCTTTATTGAGAGCGATGTATGCAGAAGCTGATGGAAGTTTTGTATTTACAGAAGTTGAATGTGAGCAGTCCTTTATTCTTAAAATTTCGCACATTGGTTTTGAGTCTAAATATTTTCCAAGTTTTATTTCCAGTAATTGTGAAAATGCTGATTTTGGTAATATTCTTTTGGGGCTTGACAAAACATTGAATCTTGAGGAAGTCAAAGTAAAGGCTCAAATAGATGTGCTTAAAGCGGGTATTGACAAAAAGGTATATAACGTCGGAGAAGATATTTCAGTTAAAGGAGGTACAGCAAACGATGTTTTAAATAGATTACCGTCTGTTGAAGTTGATGAGGACGGTGGAGTTACTTTACGTGGTGACGGCTCTGTTATTATTCTGATCAATGGAAGGCCAAGCTCTTTAAGCGGTGGCAACGGAAAAACTTTACTTGATGCGCTCCCGGCAGGTTCAATTGAAAGGGTCGAAATTGTTACAAATCCCTCTGCTAGATATGATCCAGATGGTACTTCGGGTATTATTAACATTGTCTTAAAGAAGAATAAACTTAAAGGATTTAATGGTTCCTTGTCTTCCAATTTGGGAACGGGTGATATTGAGAATGGAAATATTTATGAGGGTAATATATCTCTGAATTACAGAAATGATAAGCTAAATATTTTTACCAGCTACAATGGTCGAAGTTATAAAGGGTATCGAAATAAGTTCTCTGATATCTACGAAAATTTTCCTGATGGCTCATTGCAGCATCTTGATCAAAATCGAATAGGTACAGACCTGAATATTTCTCAAGCATTTAGGTCGGGATTGGATTTAAATATATCTCAGTTTCATAAGCTAGGAATTTATTCAAATATAAGTTTAGGAAGGAGGGAAAGAACGGGAGATTTATGGAACTCCATTTACAATCAAAATGAAGAAAGAACTGCCCTTTGGAACAGAACCAGTTACGATCCGAAAACAAGAACTAATATGGATTTTGGCTTGAATTATGAGTGGATATTTGCAAAAGAAAGAGGCAAGCTTCAATTTAATGTGAATCAATCTTTTGGAGATGAGGATATTCGCGGATATTATGCAGAATATTATTATACACCAGACTCCCTGTTGAATGGAGAAGATTCAGTTTCTCAAAGGCTACACAATATAGAATCAAATGACATCAATTCTGCTCAGCTTGATGTGGAATATATTTTGCCATCTATAAACGCACGAATAGAAACAGGGGCCAAAAGTATCATTCGATCACAGTCTGTTAATACCTTTTCGGAATCCTTTAATCACATAGAAAATACTTACCTCGAGGATACCATTGCCAACTTTAATTACAACTATGACGAAAGAATTTTTAGTTTATATGGAATTTTTGGACAACAAATAGATAAGTTTAAATACCAGGCTGGATTGAGAGCTGAAAAAGCTTATCAAATACCAAATCTTGTTTCGGATACGCTTCGAATCGAGAATGATTATTTCAACCTTTTTCCTTCGGCACATCTGAAATATGCAGTTAATGATAGAAATGAATTTGGACTTAGTTACAGTCGAAGAATTTCAAGAGCAAGGGCAGGACAATTGAATCCTTTTACGAATTATGCGGATCCTTTTAATTTAAGAAGGGGGAACCCGTATTTACAACCTGAATATATTCATTCTTTTGATCTTGCATATCTATATGAAAGTAAAAAGTTTTCGATGTCAACGAGTATCTATTATCGGAGAAGTAAAGGAGTAATTAGTAGAATCAAGGAATTTTATGACAATAATACGAGTGCTGTTACATACCAAAACTTAAACAATACGAATGCATTAGGAACGGAATGGGTTTTTATGTTTAAGCCTTATAGTTTTTGGAGAACAACGGCAAGCTTTAATGGAAATATGGTGGAATATTTAACAGATATTCAGGGTTTGTCAAATACTACTGGATTCTACATGAAAGCTAAAATCAATTCCACCTTTGAATTTTGGAATAAAACCGGAAGCTTACAAGTAAGTTACGGGTACAACGGTCCTCGAATAACAGTACAAGGTATAGTACAACGGATAGGAACTTTAGATTTTGCTTTTGAAAAGAAGTTTTTTGATGGAGATTTATCAATTGGTTTTAGAGTTTCTGATTTGCTTAACCAACAGGCATTTTACATGGATATTACCAGAGATAATATCAACCAACAAGCCTATTATAAATGGATGTCTAGACGCATCTTCGTAACCGCCAGATATAAATTTGGTAAAGTTGAGATCAAGGGAACTAAAACGCCAGGGCCACCTTCTTCGACTGGGGCTGATTAAGATTTGATGATACTAGAAGCCAATAGCTTAATACGCTTAAATTCTGCCAAAAGCTCTTGACTCATTGGCTCTACTTTTATTTTGTTCATTTTTAATGACTCATGCAAAGTCAATACGTCCATTTCTTTTGTAAGGGGGACATCTCTTGCTTCGCTCGTGTCAATATTTTCTAATTCTTCCGACCACATATGTAGGTTTGTGAATAGCTGCTCTATTCCATATTGAATATTTCTTGATGAAAGATGTTTTGAAAGGTTAGATTTTATAAGACTTTTATTTTTTTCATAAATAATGAACTTATCATATAAATGTTCACCTATAAGTTCTTTTAGCTCATAACTTGATGAAGAATAGTCAATTTCTATGAAATTTTTAGCGGCCTGTTCCAGCTGCTCACTTTTTTTTGTTTTCGCATATAACACCTTTGGTATAATAGGATTTGTCAAAATGAAATTCCGTAATTTAAAAAGCTGATACTCATAAGCTTCAAGAGGTGAATCAAATTGATTCAGGTCAAGAATGATTTTCGCTGTCTTTTTATCCATTTTTTGCTTTGTTGCGTCTCATTCGGATATTTAGAACTTCAACAACCAATGCATATGCTAAAGCAAAATAGATATAGCCTTTTGGAAACTCTTGGCCAAATCCTTCAGCAAGTAATAGAATCCCAACGGCGACAAGGAAGCTGAGTGCAATCATTTTTATTGTTGGATGCTGTGAAATAAATTCACTAATTTGCTTTGCAAATAGCATCATTACAATCATTGATATAATAATAGCAATCACAATTATGGCCATGGGGTCTTTCCCAGTTTCAGTTTGAATACCATTCGTCATTCCCACTGCTGAGATAATAGAATCAAAGCTAAAAATGAGATCAATCAATACGATTTGAGAAATGATTTGGGTAAGAGTGCTTTTAGCTTTGGAGTGATGATCATGCTCGTGATTGATGCTTTTATGCATCTCAGCAACACTTTTGTAAATCAAAAAAAGACCTCCTGCGATAAGAATTATACTTTGACCACTGAAGTCATAATTGAAAATCCGAAACAAGGGTTCTGTAAGCGTCATTATTAATGAGATTACTGAGAGCAGTAAAAGTCTAAATGCTAAGGCAATCGATAATCCAATATTTCGAGCATAGGCTTTTTTTCTACCTTCAAGTTTATCTGTAACGATGCTGATAAAAATGATGTTGTCTATCCCCAATACAATCTCAAGAATGGATAATATAAAAAGATAAAACCATCCTTCCCATAGCGTAAATACATCAAACCATTCAAGCATTCTTCAGAAATTTAAAAAGTCGATTCAAAGCTAATGGATTTTCCGTTCGATTGGTTTTGAATATTAATATTTGAGTGATATCATTCTGAAAAAAATCAATCAACTCATTTTCAAATTTATGATGATCTGAAACCACTTTGGATGTGAAGCCGAAACCTTCTGCGATTTTTTTTACATCACTTTTATGATGAGCTTCAAAATAATTTTCGAGTTGATCAGAAGTTCTTGGACCATCGATAATGCGAAATATACCACCTCCTGAATTATCGATTACAATAATTTTTAGATTGCTAGGAAATGGGCTAACCCACATGGCATTGCTGTCATAAATAAAGGAAATATCACCTGTAATAAATACATGATTTTGCCTTGGTTTTGAGATAGCTGAACCTACAGCGGTACTCATCGAGCCATCTATGCCGCTTGTTCCTCTATTTGCAAAATACCGAACGGTTTTGATGGGGTCAAAAAGCTGCATGTATCGAACAACAGAGCTATTGGCCATATGAATGATGGTCTTATTCTCGATATATTGATTGATCAAATGAAAAACTTGAATGTCTGTATTTGAGTTTTCAATATTATAGAATTCCTCTAAACGATCTTTGGCTACAAGATCTATTGATTTCCATTTTGACTCAAAATTAATGCTGTTTGTTTTTGTGTTTTGAAGGTTTATGGCTTCAAAAAAATGGGCTGGATTTACTTTTAAATGAACATCCAGACGTAAGAACAAATCTATACCAATGTCAGAATGATTTATTGCGATATGGGTTTTTGGTGCGTTCTTTATGAAAAACGCTTTAATCCTTTTTGAAATAACGGCATCTCCAATCGTAATTAAAACATCGGGAATAAAATCTTGACCGTTAGAAAAATCAATGGCATTGAGCGTGCGATCAATACAATTGATAAAATGGGCATCATATAGTCCCGAGGTATTTTCATTCAGAACAACTACGTTTGTACTTTGATTGAATTCACTCAAGGCACGGTTTAAACCTTCAACATTAGCATCTTGACCACACAGAACCAATATTTTTTTTCCATTCAATGATTCCAGTAATTCATTATTCACTTTTAACTCTCTGGTCTCATTTATTAGCATTTGTTCTGCCTTAAATTCATCTATTGATAAATCTACAATACCATACAATGGTTCATTCAAATGAAAATTCAAATGAACAGGACCTTTTACTGAATCAAAGAGATGTTTCAACATTGTTTGAATAATTTCATTATTCGATTCACTATTTGCTGAATTGTCATCAAAAGAATGAGATTTCATAACATGCTTACCAAAAATGTCATCTTGCATGATGGTTTGACCATGTCCTTTGTTGATGAGTTTTTTGGGACGATCTGCAGATAATGTAAGAAGGGGTAGATTTCTGTAAAAAGCTTCAGTTATTGCGGGAAAATAATTGACTACTGCAGACCCTGAGGTGCAGCAGAGGGCAACGGGTTCATTTAATGTTTGTGAAATACCAAGCGCGAAAAAACCGGCAACTCTTTCATCATGGATTACATGCGTTTTAAAATAAGAATCATTGTCAAAGGTAATGGCGAAAGGAGCATTTCTTGAGCCAGGTGAAAAAACAATATGTCTAATACCATTCGCTTTCAAATGAAATGACAGATTTCTGATTATTTGTTTGTCACTGGTCTTCATGATGCACAAAGCTATAGTTTTTCCATAATGCTGATTAAGGTTTTTCCCTTTGATTCGGTTTCTTTCCATTCATCAATTGGTGAAGAATCTTCTGTATAACCTCCGCCTATGTATAGATATGCCGCATTGGGAAATATTTGGCAACACCTGAGATTGACATACAGTTGACTTGTTTGTTCTCCTAGATGTCCTAAATATCCACTGTAAAGAGATCTTGAATATCCCAGCTCGTGATTCTCAATTTGATTAATCAAGGCAATCGATTCCGTTTTTGGCAGCCCAGAAACTGCTGGAGTTGGGTGTAATTTGTTTGCCATTGAAAGCGTATCATTCGCACATAAATCAAATGAAAAGTCAGTCCTTAAATGAATAAGGTGCGCCGCCTCACTATCGTAAGGGCCATTTTGTTCAATATTTTTAATACCATTTAATGTCAGTGTTTCCAATATGTAACTACTCACTAAATCTTGTTCGTTAAACTCTTTTGGACTCCATTCTTGCTTTGAGTTTTCTTTTGTTCCGGCAAGTGACATGGTGAAACCTGAGTTATTAAATCGCTGTAGAAGCGTTTCAGGAGTTGCACCAATCCATGTGCCCTCTGATTTTGAAGAAATTAAGTAAACAAAAGCATTTGGGTAAGATTCACAAAGAGTATCGAATAGTTTAATGCAGTTTGAAGTATTAAAATCTGTTTTTTTTATCCTTGAAAAAACAAATTTATTCATTGACTTATTTTTCAAAAAATCAACAATTCGTTTTCCTTCAGCAATGTATTTTTCTTTCGAAATTACTTTCGGTTCTTCAGAGGAAAAATGAGCCTCAAATGTCCTCTCAAAATCTTGTACACTTGGAACAAAGACATATTGCTTATTCTGATTGAAATTGGACAAAATAAAGCAGTTAGTGGATATGTTTTCTTGATCAATGAGCTCAAATTGTCCACTCATTTTTTTTATGGCTTGGTCGGGAATACGATATGCTAAGAATTCGGACATTATTTATTTGAAATGTCAACAATCATGACTGTCAGTCTACCCGTACAGATTAACTTTTGCGTTCCTTCTTCAGTGATGTCAACTTGCCACAAATGTGTTCGTTTGCCGGCATGTAGAATTTTACCCTTTGCAATCACATTACCTTTTCTGATACCTCCAACATGGTTGGCGTTAATTTCAATGCCTACAGGATGTTGTTTTGTGATGTCGAGGAGTAGGGTAGAACCCATTGAACCAATGCTTTCTATCAATGCGGCACTAGCTCCACCGTGAAGTAAACCCATGGGTTGATGTGTTCTGTTATCTACAGCCATTTTCGAAACCACATAATCATCCCCTAGTTCTATACATTCAATCCCTAATTGTTCCATCAAAGTATTCTTATTCATTGAGTTAATCAGACTTAGTGGAACTTGCTTTAATTTTCTCATATCTATGTAACAAATATAATTCTTTAGATGTTTGCTCAGCTTGATATTATTGAATTCAATATGAATACTAAATTATTTTAAATGTATACTCGAAAAAATCTTTGTCAATATTGAAAGTATTACTACTTTTGCCTCGGAGAATTGGCAGAGTGGTCGATTGCGGTAGTCTTGAAAACTATTGTACCGAGAGGTACCGGG
>QOQC01000044.1 GCA_003331365.1 Flavobacteriales bacterium
TTGTGAACAAAAACATCTTCATTTGATTCTTCATCTTTAATAAATCCGAATCCTTTTTCATTGTTGAAGAATTTTACTACTCCTTTTTTCATTGTACTTATATTAGTTGTTATTAATCTTTATTCTGATTTCTTTGTTTCGCCTTCTGACGCTCTTCATCCTGTGTTAATGTATTATTTACTGGAGCGCTGTCCCAATCAATTTCACTTCCACTAGATGAAGACTGCCGCCTCATCTCCTTTCTTTCGAGTTTTTCCTTTTTCTTGAGATTGCGATTTTTTTCACGTTGCTTTTTATTAAATGTTTCTTGAGACCTTCCCATACTTTATAATCCTATTAAAATAATTACTTTACCTAGCAAAACTTCTCTTAAAGTAATTTTACCAACTTCGCGATTAAAACAAGATAAAGTCATCTTTTTATGCATCATTTTATTTGTTAACGACACAAAAAAGATAAAAGCTTAAAAGTACCGGATAAAACATTGACAAAGCTTTTGACTTTGCCGCAACATGAATCAAAGATAATTTATTTTTTTTACTAACCGTTCCAAGCTCCATTATATTTATTAGAAATGATTTCAAATTAATCTTAAAATAAAAAATTAGTTTTTGAAATATGTCAAACTTGGCACAAAATTTGAAGAATCGGAAATGCGTTATACGGTACCAAAAAAGTAACTATATTTAAAAAGCTCCGTATAGAGTAATTATAAACTTAAATTAAGAAAAATGAAAAAAATTTTATTAGTATTCGCATTATTTGCTGGAACCACATTTTCGGCATCTGCACAAGTTCAACAAGGTAGTATTCTTATAGATACTTATTATGGATTTCCAAATTTGTATAAGTCATTATTTGAGTCAGCAGTATCAACTACCTCTGCAACAAACGTAAATGCAGGAGGTATCGGACCATTAGGTTTGAGGGCTGAGTATTTGGCCAGTGATAAATTTGGTGTTGGTATCGATTTCTGTTATAGTAATGCTTATGTAAATCAGGATGATTTTGGTTCTGATGGTAATGTTTACACTTATGAAATAAACTCTCCAAAAATTGGTATTATGGCTACAATGAATTACCATTTTGTAACTACAGAAACCGTAGACTTTTACTTTATCGCGGGTGGAGGTTGGAAAAACCGAACATTAAATGCTGAAACTAATGATCCGGACTATAATACAGAATCTATTGACTTAAGCGCATTGAATATAGCGGCAAGAGTAGGATTGGGTACTCGAATTTTCTTCACTGAAAATATCGGAATCAACCTTGGTGTAGGATTTGGTCAAGGAAGTATTTTAAATGGTGGTGTTTCAGTAAAGCTGTAGACATTACGAATCATTCAATATTAAAGCCGAGTATGTCTCGGCTTTTTTTATGGTATGTTTTTTGCGACTTACATAGTACAATATGTTTGCATCTCGATTTATAATCGTCATTTTGTTCACAGGACTCGTATTCAATTCAGGGCTATCCATATGCCTTGAGACTGAACCTGTTTTAGAATTAACTGAATTTTTTTCTGATGATTATGATGATGTGAACGATGAAAATATCTATTTATCATCACTTTATTTGGCGCCCAATATTATTTGTAATTTTAATCATGATTATTGTGAAGAGCCAATAAAAAGGCCTCCTATAATTGAAACTCCACCTCCTGAATTTGGACTTTACGAGTTGAAAATAATTAGAGAATATTAAACCCATAAAATTAAATCATAATGAAAAAAATAATGATTCTTGGCTGTATTACGGCCATTCTATGCTCCTGCGCAGTGATAAGGCCTGGGGAGGTAGGAATAAAACAAAAATTTGGTAAACTAAAGGGCAAAACCAAAACACAAGGGCTCTTGTTTTATAACCCATTTACAAGTAGTGTTGTGCGTGTTCCGATCAGAACCATAAACAAAGAAATAAAGCTAAATCTCCCTTCTAAAGAGGGATTAAATGTCCAGGCGGAAATTTCGATTTTGTATCACATTGAACAAGATAAAGTTTCTGAAATCATTTCTTCAGTTGGTAAAGCATATGAAAGGACCTTAATCTTAAGCACATTTCGTTCTGCGTCCGCTGATGTTTGTGCTCGATTTTATGCCAAAGACATGCATTCCGGTAAAAGAGGTGAAATTGAGAAAGAAATAAAAACTCAAATGGCCAAGCTACTTAAAGATCGTGGCTTCAATATCGAAGCTGTGCTTATGAAAAGCATTACCTTACCTAAAGGTTTGTACGCCGCCATAGAGGCTAAACTACAGGCAGAACAAGCGGCTCAACAAATGGAATTTGTACTTCAGCGTGAAGAAAAAGAGGCCGAAAGAAAAAGAATTGAAGCACAAGGAATTCGAGATGCTCAACTCATTATTAAGGAGGGTATTACCGAAGGAAACATTCAATGGAAAAGTCTTGAAGTACTCAAAGAAATTTCAATGTCTCCGAATGCTAAGCTAATTTTGACCGATGGAAAAACACCGGTCCTTATCAATGGTGATGATGATTAATACTTAACTTTAGAGATGCCCAAATTGGGCATCTCTTTTTATTAAAAATTTTAAATAAATGATACTATCAAATACTGAAAGCATCCCCAAAAGGGAAATCGTAGAAATCATGGGAATAGCTCGCGGAAGTACTGTTCGAGCTAGGAATGTTGGACGCGATATTTTTGCAGGTCTTAAAAATATTGTGGGCGGTGAAATCACTGAATACACAAAGCTTCAGGCTCAGTCAAGAGAACAAGCCATGCAACGTATGATTGATGACGCGAAAACCTTAAATGCAGATGCCATTATCAATATCAGATTTACCACATCAATGGTTATGCAAGGTGCTTCTGAGATTTTGGCCTACGGAACAGCTGTTAAATTAGGATAGCATGCCAGAAATCGTAATACTTATATATGGTATTGGGTTTTTGATTCTTTTGGGCTTGTTGATTTATTTCATTATCCAACGTGTTAAAAACAAAAAACTCGAAAATTTCGAAGATAGAGATAACTAGGCACCTAAGGATGTTTGTATCTTCTATATGATTTTAATTGAATCACTCCTTTTGAAGTATAAAATTTTGTGGGAAAGGTCTGACGATAACCCTTTTTATCATAACGATATACCATAAAATGCAAATGAGACATCGAAGAGTATCCTGTGCTTCCTGCTTTTGCAATATGGTCTCCTGTTTGCACCACATCACCCGCCTTCACGAGAGAACCATTTAGCATCAGGTGCCAATAAGCAGCATAGGTACCATCTCCATGATTGATGATGACATGATTCCCTTTATTTAAATACTTTTTATTTGGCCCTCCCTCATCATGATGCTGAACAACCTTGATTACTTTACCGCTCCTTGCCGCATATATCTCTTGACCCTGCTTTAATCTAAAATCAAGTGCAAACTTATTCTTATGGGAAAACTTTCCATTATACCCCTGCATGAGCAACACCGTTTTCCCCTTTTTAAATGGAAGCTGATAGATATACTCATCGGAATCCACAACCTCCTCATTTTTTTGATTGTAAGAAAAAAAAGGCAGCAAGCATAAGATCATTAAGACAGAAAATCCATTACAATCCATAATAGTTTTAATCTTTCAAATATAGTTTTAATACCTCAATTACCTCGCCAGAATTTTCAATATGGCTCATGTGGCCTGCGTTACGAATACTGTGAAAATAAGCAGGATTGATCAAACTAAGGTCATAATCAGAATTTTTGATGAGTGTATCACTAGATCCATGGATAATCACAATTTCATTCTTATTCAGAACTCCACTTTTGTCTTTTCTATTTTTCATCGCAGTTGAGGCATAGGCTATAGCCTCGGGGGTCATTTGTTTCGATTCATCAACAAGCTGATCAATTTGGGATTTAAATTTTACCTTATCGGTAAACAAATTTGGAATGGCCTCATTCAGAAAGTAATCCTTAGCTTTAAAGGCAATTTTGCAAACGCGGTCACGATCTTTTTTCTTTGAGTCCGAATCAGACCAATAGTTTGAATTTAAAAGAATGACCTTTTTACATTCTTTTTGCTTTTCTTTAATTGAGAGTGCGATATATCCACCCATACTATGACCGACAATATGAAATTTTTTAATGCCTTCTTTTTCCAAAATCAAAATGATTTCATTTGCCATCGAATCAATACTAGATTCTGCATTATCCATTAATTCCGACTTCCCATGTCCAGGAAGATCAATAAAAACTTTTTTGCATCGAAAATCCTCAAGGGGTAGATAATTCCACATACTCATTGACTCCAAAAATCCATGTAGAAAAAGAACTACTGGGCCTTCACCTAAAACTTTATAGTGCAACAAAAATAATTATTTAGAATTCATCGCCTCTTCTATTTCCTCAACCTCTAGAGGAATATCAGACATCAAATTAAAAGGAGAACCACTTTGCTGAACTACAAGATCGTCTTCAAGACGGATTCCTAAACCTTCTTCCGGTATATATATTCCTGGCTCACAAGTGAAAACCATACCAGCCTCAATAGGCTCATTCCATAAACCAACGTCATGTGTGTCAAGACCAATAAAATGAGATGTGCCATGCATGAAATACTTTTTATATGCCGGCCAATCCGGATTTTGATTTTTAATATCGTCCAAGGATATCAACTTTAAATTAACGAGCTGTTCCTCCATTAAGTGGCCCACCTGCTTGTGATAATCTGCCATCATTACGCCGGGCACCAATAGTTTTTCGGCTTCTTTTTTAACATGTAAAACAGCATTATAAACATCTTTTTGACGATCGGTAAATCGACCATTTACAGGTATGCATCGCGTGAGATCCGATGCATAATTTGCATATTCAGCCCCAACATCTAGCAGGATCACATCACCATCCTTACATTCCTTATTATTCTCAATATAATGTAGTACACATGCATTTTTCCCTGATGCAATAATTGGTGTATAGGCAAACCCCTTAGATGAGTTCATAATAAATTCATGAACAAGTTCTGCCTCTATATGATGCTCCCATACCCCAGGCTTTATGTATTTTAACAACCTATTTATCCCTGCTTTTGTAATGTTACAAGCCCTTTGCATAAGTTCAATCTCAATGGAATCTTTGACCGACCTAATTTTATGCATTATCGGTGCTGACTTGTAGGTTTTATGTGCGGGATAATCTGATTTTACTTTTTTAATAAATCTATCCTCCCTTGTTTGAACTTCAGTTTTTGCTCGCAAATGTTCATTGGTGTTTAAATAAATCCCATCTGCTTCTGACATCATCTGTTTAAATATAACAGGGAAATCCTGTAACCAATACACTGTCTTTATTCCCGAAACTTCAAAAGCATTTTTTTTGTCAAGCTTCTCGCCTTCCCAAATGGCTATAAGCTCACTCGTCTCCTTTAAGAATAATACCTCTTTGTGCTTTGGATTGGACGAATCTGGAAAGAGCACAAGTATAGACTCTTCTTGATCAACTCCCGATAAATGAAGAATATCACGATGCTGCTCAAAAGGCATGGTACTATCGGCACTAATTGGGAAAATGTCGTTTGAATTGAAAACAGCTAAGGTATTTGACTTCATACTTGAAGTAAATTTTTGTCTGTTTTTGATATATAATTCCGACTTTATTCTTTGGTATTTCATCAGGTTTATTTTTTAGCTAAAATACCGAAAAAGGACCAAGAAATAGGTCCCAAATAAAAATAAAAAAAGTCTCAAAATAATATGATCGCTTCCAATTAGTATAAGATTCTAATGGCATTAGCAACTAAATGAAATCGAAATGTACGACATAAACATATTTTAATTTCCACGAAAAACACCAGTTTATTTACAATATGAAAAAAATGTAAATTTTTTTTAAATATTAAATATCTGTATATCAATTAATTAAAGAAATTATACTTATTTTTTTTTGAATAATGTAAACTTTTATGTGACTTTTTTGTTTAACATTTGAACTTAAAAAATTAAACATTATGAACAATTTATTATTAGCAGGCGACTTTAAAGAGATGTTGCCTAATGATTATGTTGGCTTTACATTCTTCGTTGGATGTATGGCTATGATGGCCGCATCGGCCTTTTTCTTTTTATCAATGAATTCATTTGACCGTAAATGGAAAACATCTATTTTGGTTTCCGGTCTGATCACTTTCATTGCAGCAGTACATTACTACTACATGCGTGACTATTGGGGAGGCTCAGTAGGCCTGAACGCTGATGGTGAAGTAGTTGGAAGTTCTCCGACTTTCTTCAGATATGTAGATTGGGTATTGACGGTACCCCTAATGTGTGTGGAATTTTATTTAATATTGAAAGTTGCAGGAGCGACAAAAAACTTAATGTGGAAACTCATAGGAGCATCTGTAGTAATGTTAGTTACCGGATATTGGGGAGAAGCAGTTGCAATGGACCAAGCGGCTATGTGGGGATTCTTCTCTGGGGCGGCTTATTTTTATATCGTATACCTAATTATGTTTGGAGAAGCAAAAGAATTGGCTACAAAAGCAGGAGGAAGCGTATTAAGTGCTCATAACATGCTTGTTAAGTTTGTTCTTATCGGTTGGGCGATCTATCCTTTAGGATATATGATTGGGACTGCAACAAGCCCTGACGGGGTTGCACAATGGTACTCTTTCATGGGTGATATTGGAGTCGATATGAATGTAGTTTATAACATTGGTGATGCCATCAACAAAATAGGATTTGGTTTAGTTGTATATAGCTTAGCAGTAGCCTCTACATCTAAGGACGCAGCTTAAAAATTTTCTATACTTAATTTAGTTTATTGCGGGACTTCGGTCCCGCTTTTTATTTGAACCAACTTGCGTATTTTACATAGTTATTGGCAATTCGTTTCACCTCTCCATCAAATAGCTCTGGGGTTAAAGTTTTTACTTTTTTCGCTGGTACCCCCGCGTAAATGCTCCATCCCTCTGTTTTTGTGCCTTCAAGAAGAACAGCTCCTGCCGCAATAATGCAGTTTGATTGCACAACACAATGATCCATAACGATAGAACCCATTCCTATAAGTACATTATCTTTTATTTCACATCCATGAACCAGAGCATTATGCCCAATGGATACATTATTTCCAATATTTACCTTTGTTTTTTCAAAAGTACAATGTATTACTGCTCCGTCTTGTACATTCACTTTATCCCCTATATATATAGAATTAACATCACCACGAATCACAGAATTAAACCATACTGAACAATCCTTCCCCATTTTTACCTCACCGACAATTGTTGCATTTTCAGCAAGCCAACAATTTTCACCAAATACAGGTGTTTTACCTCTACATGATTTGATTAAAGCCATATTATTCCTCAATTAATTCCAGATCCACCTGTCTTTTCCGCGGACTAACCTCATATATCCTTACACGCACTCTATCTCCAAAATTATATTCTTTCTTCGTTCTAGAACCAATGATCCTAAAGGAATCTTGATCAAAATGAAAACGATCTCCAGGAATGGCATTCATTGGCACCATTCCTTCACAATGATTTTCATTCATACGGACATACATTCCATGGTCGGCTATTCCAGAAACGACACCGTCAAATTCTTCACCAATATATTCTTGAACAAATAAGGTATGGAAATATTTCGTTGATTCCCGTTCAGCTTCAGATGCTTTTTTCTCATTGGTCGATATGTGTTTACATACCTGTTCTAGTTCCTTATCAAATTTAAATTTTGTTTTATTCAACTTCTCTTCAAGCATGCGATGAATAATTAAGTCTGCATATCTTCTTATTGGAGAGGTAAAATGCGTGTAATATGGAAAAGCCAGTCCATAATGACCAATATTTTCAACCTCATAGGTGGCCTTCGCCATGGATCTAATGGCCATTGACTGAATCATTGAATATTCATTTTTTAATCTAATATCAGTCAAAAGTTTATTGATGTTTTTTGAAATGCTCTGTGGCTGAGTAAGGTCTACACGGTAACCAAACTTATTTATAAACACGGAAAAAATATCGAGCTTAGCTGGGTCAGGTGTGTCGTGAACACGATATATACATATCGATTTTTGCTCATTTTCAGACGTCTTTCCTAAAAACATAGCCACATGACGATTGGCCAAAAGCATAAACTCTTCAACCAGTTTATGAGCATCTTTTGATGTCTTAATTAACACCTCCTGAGGAAAACCATCCTCACCCAGTCGAAACCTCATTTCTTCTGATTCGATACTTAAGGCTCCGTTTTTTAATCTGCGTTTCCGCATTACCTTCGCAATCTTATCGAAAAGTTTTAATTCTGAACTATAATCTCCTTCACTCCCTAGAATAAGTTCTTGTGCTTCCTCATATGTAAATCGTTTATCCGAATAAATGACCCCTTTACCAAACCATTCTTGATAAATCTTACCACTCTCATCCATTTCAAAAACCGCAGAAAAGCAATACTTTTCTTCATTGGGTCTTAAGGAACATGCGATATTCGATAATTGCTCCGGGAGCATTGGAATCACCCGATCAACTAAATAAACAGAATTCGATCTCTTTAAAGCCTCTTTGTCCATTGGTGTATTTGGCTTCACGTAATGACTAACATCTGCAATATGAATTCCTATCTCAAGGTTTCCATTTTTCAATCTCTGAATTGATAGAGCATCATCAAAATCCTTCGCATCTACGGGGTCAATAGTAAATGTGAGAACATCCCTGAAGTCACGTCTTTTTTTGACTTCTGAATCTTCCAATTCAATTTTTACAAATTCTGCTTCTTCAATTACTTCTTGTGGAAATTCGGGCTCTATCCCATGATTATATAGTATAGACAACATCTCCGCATCATTGCTTCCAGATGCTCCTAATATCGCTGAAACTTCACCATATGGGGTATTAGAACCCTTAGGCCAAGCAGTGATTTTTGTCAATACTTTTTGCCCATGCTTTGCGCCATTTATCTTAGATAAAGGAATAATTATTTCTACTCCCATTCTATTGTTATCCGGAATAAGGACAGCCTCCTTTCGAGAAATTCGTAATTCTCCAACAAAAAGGACCTTGTCTCTTTTTATGACTTCTATAACTACCCCTTCATCTCGTGAGGTTCCTTCTTTAATGATTTTAATTTTAACATGATCATTTTGAAGCGCTCTATTTGTATTTGGAGGGGCAATGTATATATCTCTTTCATGACCATCTATTGATACAAAACCAGCGCCTCTTTGCGTAATATCAATTTTACCCTCTAGGTATTGAGAATCACCAAGACTCTTAAAAGTAAAATGATTAATTCTTTCAATAGAACCGTGTTTTACAAGCATATTTAATTCGTCAAATACATTCTGCCGTGAATTGGGATCCCGAGCTTCTATAATCTGACAAATCTGCTTGTGTGTGAGGATGTCACCTTTCTTCTTTTCAAAAACTTGAATCAAAAGTGGTCTGATAGAATTTCTTTTATACCCTTTCCTCGAATGCTTCCTCCTCTTTTTTGACATGCGACAAAATTAGACAATAAATTGTCAGTAGAGGAAAATTTACCTAAATATGATTAATGCTTCACAATCACTTTGCGCATGATTGATTTCATGCCTGGGATATCAAAGGATATAATATAAATTCCACTTTTAAAGGACGATATATCAATTTTTTCAGATGAAGAAATACTTTTTTGTACTACAAGGTTTCCTAATACGTCCACCATTTTCATCTGAGCTCCTTGAACACCACTCATAGAAACCTGAATAAATTCAGAGGCCGGATTAGGTGCAATAGAAACAGCTATTGGCTCGGTTTCTTCAACTCCCAAAGAATACTCAAAAACTAAATCTACAGAATCAATGTACAAAGTTCCATTATACGAAATATAGTACCTGTAATGTCCTTGTCCATATGTTGCGTCTTCGGGATCAATCGTTACCTTTAGTTTGCCGTACTCTCCATTTGCAACCGAAAAAGAACCAGAAGTAGGGGTTGTCCAAGGGTTACCATTCATTTGACCAGAAGAATAACATGTTCCACCAAAAGGATCAGTTGAGTGTCCCCAACATAAATTATCTGTCCAACCATTTGGAACATCAACCTGAAGTCGAGTAACTCTCCATGAGGCTGTTGGTCCTACATTGACTATATCAAAAGAAATATCAACAGATTCTGGACTTGAAACTACCACTTCGTGAGAGTCTCCTGAAATCACCTCAGAGGAACCATTTAAATTAATAGTCGTTTGCGCCGTTAAAAGAAAAGGAAACAACAATAATGGTATAATGTATAGCTTTTTCATAATGTACTAGCAAATATAGGTTTTAATATGTAAAATCACAAAATTTCATCAAATTCAATGCCAAATAAAAAGCATTGTATTTTTGTTTACTTTTGGCTTGGCATTTTATTTGCTTAGAACGAAATAAATCTTAATTATGAAATTATCAATTGTCACATTATTTTGCTTTTTAATTGGTTTGTCTGTCGCACAAGAAGAAGCCAAAAACAACATGAAAAAGCTACCCTCAGTTGTCCTTAAAGACCTTAAAGGTAAATCTATAAATACTGCCGAAATGGGTTTTGAAGGCCCTATAATCATTAGCTTTTGGGCTACCTGGTGCTCTCCATGCAAAAAAGAATTAAACACCATTCACGACTTATACCCCGATTGGCAAGATGAAACAGAGGTTACCCTAGTTGCTGTTTCTATCGATGATGAGAAAACAAAAGCTAGAGTTTCTCCTTACGTCAATGCCAAGGCATGGGACTTTGAAATATTATTGGATCCAAATGGTGATTTTAAGCGTGCTATGGGTGTTAATAATGTGCCCCATACATTTCTAATTGATACTGACGGAAATATTGTATATTCACACAACAATTATGCGCCTGGTGATGAAGATGAATTGTATGAACACATACTTGAACTTGGCTCTAATTAATGCATACATGAATATAAAGTTATTTCTTTTAGCTCCCTTAGTTTTGGGGGCTTCTTTTTTATTTGCTCAAGGAACAATTAGTGGTAATGCAGAGAGCACCTTTCAATACCTCAATGAAGATACCGTTATTGGAGCAAATCAACCTCCCTCTAAAGCATTGATTAATTCTTATATGAATGTTTTTTACACCAACGGGAATTTCAAGGCGGGAATGAGATTAGAATCTTATTTGCCAAGGATCCAGGGTTATCCAAATCGATTTGACGGCACTGGACTTGGAATGCGATATGTCGGTTATGCAAATGATTTTGTAGATGTGACTTTGGGTTCTTTTTACGAACAATTTGGCGCTGGTCTTTCGTTACGAGCCTATGAGGATAGAGCCCTTGGATATGACAATTTACTTGACGGCGCTCGAATTATCGTAAAACCAAAAAAAGGAATCGTTTTAAAAGGAGTATATGGATACCAAAGACTTTCTTTTCAGGAGGGAAGAATTGTTCATGGAGATGGAATTGTTCGAGGAATGGATGCTGAGGTTCATTTGAATGAAGTTTTCAAAAAAATGGAAAGCTCCTCATTAGATTTAACCATGGGAGCCTCATTTGTCAGTAAGTACCAAAAAGATGATAATTCAACACTCATTCTACCTGAAAATGTGGGAGCTTATGGTGGGAGAATAAAGGCTTTGTATAAAAACTTTTATTTAGATGCCGAATTCATACAAAAAGAACAAGACCCTAGTAACGATAATGGCAATATTTACAATTATGGGCATGCTAGTGTCTTTAACATGAGCTACACAAGAAAAGGATTAGGAATTTTAATTTCAGGAAAATCGGTAGATAATATGAGCTATCGTTCTGATCGAACGAAAGACCTCCAAGATGTCTTTATTAATTTTCTGCCTGCATTAAATAAAACCCATACATATAATCTTGTTGCCACACTATATCCATATGCCACTCAACCTGTCGGGGAGGTCGCTTATCAGGCAGACATCATGTATACTTTTCTTCGCAAAACAAAACTAGGCGGGAAATACGGAACTACAATTGGCTTTAATTATTCGACAACCTATCAGCCAAAAATGATTGCAAATACGAATTATCCATCTGACTCAACAGGGATTGCCTATAAAGCAACTCCTTTTGTTATGAGTGATAGTTTATACTGGCAAGATATCAACTTAAATATTTCTAAAAAATTCAGCAAAAAATTCTCTGCAATTGCGAGTTATTATAATATTCAAATCAATAATGATGTTGCTAAAATATCAAATGATGCTCAAGGAATTATAAATGCTCATATTGGTGTACTTGAAATGCTATTCAAGCTTAAGCCCAAACATTCCATTAGAACAGAGCTTCAAGGATTATTCGTCCAGAAAAAAGACGGTGTTATTAATGATAAAGGAAATTGGATTACAGCACTTGTCGAATATACAATTTCACCTCACTATTTTTTCAGCTTTATGAATCAATACAATTATGGAAACCCTGACAAAGAAAAAAGGGTCAATTATCCAATAATGACTTGTGGTTATATCAAAGGCTCAACGCGATTTACAGTTTCATATGGCCGACAAAGAGCTGGATTATTCTGCGTTGGTGGAGTTTGTCGTTTTGTGCCTGCAAACAATGGTCTCACCTTAAGTTTTACTCAAAGTTTTTAATATGCGTTTACTACTATTTATTTTTCTTTTTGGGTTTTTATTTGCTTCATGTGATCATGTGAAGAACCCATATCCACCTGAGGTAAATCTTGAACTCGATACGACTTTATATCCTGGCCTATGGGCTGATTATGAAAACAATGAATGGCCCAATTTTTCAGAAAATACGAATATCAACAGAAATGTATTAATTGAAGATTTTACGGGTCATAAATGTGTATTCTGTCCTGCAGCTGCGGATCTTGCCCACGACTTGCACGAGGCAGATCCTTCAAGGGTGTACATTGCATCTATTCATGCTGGACCCGACGGAATTGGAGATTTTCAATCAGTTTCACCTCCAGATTACCCATTAGATTTCACAAACCCAGAAGGAGTAGAAATCGGTTTGTATTTTGGGGAAAATGATGGGGGCTTCCCTGGAAATCCTAGGGGAACTGTGAATAGATTTAACAATGGAACTATTTTTCAAAGTCCCACACAATGGACAAGTATGGTAAACGATCAATTAAGTTCAAATAATTTGAAAATTAATATTCAATCTGAACTCAATTATTATGAAGAAACTAAGGGGGCATTTTTACATGTTGAACTCGATCCGGTTGATGCGAATGTTTCTGAAAATATGGGGATTACGGTATACCTTCTAGAAGATTCTTTGGTCGGCGACCAAAAAATGAGCGATAATTCCCATAACTCAAACTACATCCATCGTGATATTCATCGTGGAAATATAAATGCCAGTGCTTTTGGTAGACCTGTGTCAAGTGAGGATTTAAATGGAGACAAATATTATATCAACTATAGCTTTATTGTGCCAAACCAATTAGATGGACAATACAATGCATCCAACATGCATTTATTAATATATGCCTTCAATACGGAAACCTGGGAAATTTATCAGGTAATTAAGCAAAAGATAGTGCCCTAAGCTACTTTAACTAAATTTTAACGATTCCCTCAGTATTTCATTCTTTTTTGATTCTTTAAAAGCATATATTTGGGTATATATAGTAAACTATGGCTTTAAGGCAACAACTTTCTCAGAAACTCGAACAAAGGCTGTCTCCTCAGCAGATTCAGCTGATGAAGTTGTTGCAGGTTCCTACTATGGAACTTGACCAAAGAATCAAACAAGAAATAGAAGAAAACCCTGCACTTGAGGAAGGAAAAGACCATGATGATGATGATTTTTCAAATGAGGACTCTTTCGAAGATGGAGACGGTGAAGAATTTGATATTTCGGATTATTTGGACGATGACGTTGCAGATTATAAAACCAAGTCCAGCAATCATTCTAAGGATGATGATGATAAAGTGATTCCTTTTTCTGGAGGTCATACATTTCGAGAAAGGCTATCTGACCAGCTTCAATTAGTTACTTTGGATGATATCCAAAAAATTATTGCCAGTGTACTTATTGGTAATCTCGATGAAGCAGGTTATTTAAATAGGGATATTGAGGCTATTGTTGATGACTTGGCTTTTTCTATGAATGTTCAAACGACTGAAGAAGAAATTATTGAAGTCCTAAAGATGATTCAAGAGCTGGACCCAGCTGGGATAGGAGCTAGAGATCTTCAGGAGTGCCTGTTGATTCAAATCAATAGAAAACAGGATGGAAATATTTCCCGATTTACAGCAAAAAAAATTCTTGAGAATCATTTTGAAGAGTTTACAAAAAAACATTACGATAAAATTTCAAAAAAACTTGAGATTAGTGATGATGACCTAAAAGAAGCGATGAAAGAAATTCTAAAGCTTAACCCTAAACCCGGTGGGTCATCAAAGGGTTCAAGTAAAAACTTTCAACAAATTATCCCTGACTTTATCATTACGGAAAATGAGGGAAGATTAGAACTTGTATTGAATTCTAGAAACGCTCCTGAGCTGAGGATTAGTAAAGAATATGAAAACATGCTTCGTTCATACTCAGAAGGAGCAAAAACCTCTAAGTCAGAGAAAGACGCAGTAACCTTCGTCAGACAAAAATTGGATAACGCCAAATGGTTTATTGATGCAATTCGTCAAAGGCAACACACATTGTTAATGACAATGACGGCAATAATGCAATACCAAGAGCCATATTTTATAACTGGTGATGAAACCAAGTTAAAGCCAATGATTTTGAAAGACATTGCTGACATTGTCAGTCTTGACATCTCAACCGTTTCACGTGTTGCAAATAGTAAATATGTACAGACTCATTTTGGTATATTATCTCTAAAATATTTTTTTTCAGAGTCCTTATCTACTGATAGTGGAGAAGAGGTTTCAACAAGAGAGGTGAAAAAAATATTGGCTGACGCAGTAGATTCTGAAAATAAAAAAACTCCGCTAACGGATGAAAAATTAATGATTCTTCTTAGGGAAAAGGGATATAATATTGCAAGAAGAACAGTAGCCAAATATAGGGAACAGTTGAATATCCCAGTTGCTCGAATGAGAAAGGAATTATGATGGTTCAATTTGCAAAATTCTTCTCTTGGATTTTCTTGCCATTATTTATGCCTTTAATTGCACTTTTCGTTACAATGTATATTCCTTCGGAGGAAAAAGATTTAAGTAATCCTTCCCTGTTTTTTTTGGCTGATGAAATTAAAAATCAATTGATTCTTCTGTTTTTTATTTTTGGAACATTAGCTCCGGGTTTTTCATTTATACTTATGTATAGAAGACAACTTATAAGTACCATTGAAATGGACGAAAAAACAGAAAGGGTAATCCCATTATTGATTGTTTTTTCATATAGCTTTATTTTATTTCTACTCTTTTTATTTAAAGCTCCCAATGGGGTTTTACCAAAATATATTTATGCTTTACCCCTTTCTGGCGCAGTAATTTCAATCATTTATGTGGTTATCAACCATTGGACAAAAATATCATTACATGCGGCTGGAGGAGGCATCTTAAGTGGATATTTTTGTGCCTTTGCGATACAGCAATTAAACTTTGATTACCGCATTATTTTAATTGGCTTCATTATTTCTGGATTAGTGATGTTTGCTCGATTGGCCTTAAACAAACATTCGCCATTTCAGGTGTATTTAGGCTGGAGTATTGCATTTACTATTGCATTTATGTGCAACTTGTATTATCCTTTTAACCTAATTTAGAAGCTTATTCATCCACTCAATTTCATAATTAAAAATTTCTTGCTTTTCAGGTTCGTTATGAAGCTCGTGATACAATCCATTCCACATCTTTAAATGAACATTATCTCCCGAATTTGAAGCAAAATCTTGACTCCCTGTTGGTGATGTAAGTCTATCCTCCATACCATGCATTACGAGTAAAGGTGATTTTATTTCATTCGCATGATCAATGGCATACTGACCTGCAAAATGAACATTAACAAAAAATGCAGAAGTAATCCGATCATGAACCAGTTCATCATTTTCATATTTTCGAATAACCTCCTTATTTCTTGACAATGCATCTAATTCAAGTTCTGTTGGTTGCGACAAGGTTGGCCATATGCTTGAACTCAATTTTGCAAGTATAATTTTCCATTTAGGAGGCTCAAATCCCAATTTCAAATATGCTCCAGTTACAATAGCACCACGAATGTTATTCGGCTTTCTGAGTAAAAAATTCAATACAAGGTTGCCTCCCATACTATGTCCAAATAAAAAAATAGGCAGAGAAGGGTAATCCGCCCTTACTTGAGCGTAAACTCGTTCTATATCATCCATCAGAAATTCATATCCTGGGGTATGCCCTCTTTTACCCTCAGATAAACCATGCCCTCGAATATCAAAAGAAATTACGGTATAACCTTCATTCGTATAAAAATCTGCCATTTCTTTATATCTCATAGAATGCTCTCCCATTCCATGAGTTATGATCATCACTCCTTTTTCACTTCGAAAGTGATTAGAAAACGTGGCTATTTTCAATCCGTCTTTCGACAATATAGATGCGTATTCTTTCATAAATAGATTTAGGTAATTAAGATACTAAAATCATCATGTAACAAATAATTATATTGATAAAATCATTGATTTAAGCTCCAAATAAATACGTACTGATGAAACCATAAATTAGAAAATTAATTAGTTAATGTCATTTTTACACTTATTTATTATATCTTCGTGCATCTAAACTATAACTCTTGTCTAAACTACTGATTACAATTCTTTTAAGTGTTGCAGTATCTGCTAATTTTTTTGGCCAAGCAATAACTGTAAATGGCGTTTCTTTATTTGAATCTGGCGGTGCTCCGTCGAACTGTTCTCCAGGAGGGTATAAAACGATTAATGCGGCATCAACCAATGGGGCTTGTCTTGATCTTGCTTCAGCTGCCTTTAATGCAGGTGCTGTTTGGGTCTGCGATGGTATCGATTTAAATCAAACTTTTAAAGTCAGTTT
>QOQC01000045.1 GCA_003331365.1 Flavobacteriales bacterium
CTACTTTCACGCGCTTTCAATAACCGTTGCGTATCCTTGACCAACGCCAATACACATCGTTACTAAAGCATAACGACCGTTATTGCGTTTTAGTTGCCGTGCAGCAGTGAGTAAAATTCTAGCCCCTGTCATTCCAAGCGGGTGTCCTAATGCAATCGCACCACCATTTGGATTGATGCGGGAATCTTTGTCATCAAGCCCCATACTACGACTGCAAGCAAGTACTTGGGCCGAGAAAGCTTCATTCATCTCTATAACGTCCATATCATCAAGTGTCAATCCGGCTTGTTTTAAAGCTTTTTGAGATGCATAAACAGGCCCTATACCCATAATCCTAGGCTCGACTCCTGCAACAGAAGCAGATACAATTCTTGCCAATGGAGTTAATGAATTTGAATTTATTGCAATTTCAGATGCAACTAACAAGGCTGCTGCTCCATCATTGAGGCCTGATGAATTACCAGCAGTGACACTACCCTCTTTCTTAAATACAGCCCTCAAACCACCCAATGATTCCATAGAAGAATTGGGTCTAGGAAACTCATCATGAGAAAATAGTATAGGGTCTTTTTTCCTTCGGGGAATGGAAACTGGAGTGATTTCATCATCAAAAAATCCATTCTTTAGGCCTTTTGCTACTTTTTGTTGAGACCACAAGGCAAAAGCATCTTGTGACTCTCTATCTATACCATATTTTTCGACAAGATTTTCGGCTGTTACTCCCATTCCATCTACCCCATACAGATCCTCCATCTTATTATTGACAAATCTCCAACCAAATGATGAATCATGCATTTTGGAATCACGGCCATATGCAGATGTTGCCTTTGATATCACCCAAGGACCTCTTGTCATATGCTCTACACCTCCAGCAATATATAGATCACCAGCACCATCTTTAATGGCTCTACTCGCGTTAATTACAGAAGCCATTCCTGATGCACACAAACGATTAACCGTCTCTCCTCCAACAGAAACAGGTAGACCCGCAAGTAAACCAGCCATTCTAGCGACATTTCGATTATCTTCTCCCGCTTGATTAGCACAGCCCATGATTACATCTTCGATTTGATTCAAGTCTAAATCGGGGTGTCTGTCTAATAAACTTTTAATGGCTAATGCCGCTAAATCATCAGCTCGCACCGGGGATAAGGTTCCACCAAAATTGCCTATTGGCGTCCGGACTCCATCTACAAGAAAGGTATGTTTACTCATAAAAATGTTTTGATATAAAAGTAATATTTTCAATGAATAGACTAAGCAAATCTATTGATATTGTTATTTTTGGAAAGGCATTAGTCTATGGAAAAGTACACCAAACTTACGGATAAAGACATCTCTTTTTTTGAGCCTATTTATGGTGACCGAATGCTTTTAGATAAAGAGCAAATTGCGGAATATGCACACGACGAAACCGAAGACCTACAATTTTATCCAGCTGTTGTGCTAAAGCCAATCAATTCTCAAGAAATCTCACAAACTCTTGAGTATTGTTATAACAAAGGTATCCCTGTAACTCCTTCAGGTGCTCGAACGGGTTTAAGTGGTGGAAGCCTTCCCGTTCTAGGGGGCGTTCTTTTGTCTTGTGAAAAACTCAATCGAATTATCGAAATAGATGAAAAAAATCATCAAGTAACCACAGAGCCGGGAGTAATTACTCAAGTCCTTCAAGATGCAGTTAAGGAAAAAGGCTTGTTTTACCCCCCAGATCCCGCAAGTCGAGGCTCCTGCTTTATTGGGGGTAATATTGCAGAAAATTCTGGAGGACCAAAAGCAGTTAAATATGGTGTCACAGCAGACTATGTATTAAACCTCGAAATTGTACTACCTAATGGAAATGTCATTTGGACTGGTGCTAATGTTTTAAAAAATGCAACAGGATATAATTTGACACAGCTTGTTGTGGGCTCTGAAGGCACTTTAGGCTTCGTGACCAAAATTGTATTAAAATTAATCCCACACCCCACAAACGATTTACTCATGTTGGTCCCTTTTTATAATGCTGAAAAGGCATGCGAAGCAGTGGCTGCCATTTTTAGACAAGGAATTACTCCTAGTGGGCTTGAATTCATGGAAAGAGATGCACTTATTTGGACGCAGAACTTTACCAATGATCAATCCATTCATGTAGCTGATAATCACGCTGCACATCTCCTAATAGAGGTAGATGGATTTGATTCAGATGTACTTATGAAAGAATGTGAACAAATTATTAATGTCCTTGATAATTTTGAAACCGATGAAATTCTTTTTGCTGATTCAGTGGCTCAAAAAGAAACTTTATGGAGTTTACGCAGAAAGGTTGGGGAAGCTGTAAAAGCACAATCTACATACAAAGAAGAAGATACGGTCGTTCCAAGATATGCACTTCCCTTACTCCTAAATAAAGTAAAAAGTGTTGGTGACTCATATGGCTTTAAATCTGTTTGCTACGGTCATGCCGGAGATGGAAATCTACATGTAAATATCATTAAAGGAGACTTGACGGATCATCAATGGGAACAAGAGCTTCCAAAAGCCATAAGAGAAATATTTACTGAAGTGGTTAGGCTCGGAGGAACCATCTCTGGAGAGCATGGGATTGGTCTTGTTCAAAAGCCATATATGGACATTGCATTTCCAAAAGTTACTTTGGATCTTATGAGATCTATTAAAAAAGTATTTGATCCAAAAGGTATATTAAATCCGGGGAAAATATTTTAACCTAAACTTCAAGCTCTTTTGAAGTCATCCAACTCAAATGTCTTGAGTATAAAAAAACAAATAATAATGATATTAATCCATTAGTAATCAACAATACGAGAGGTATATTAGATGCATCTGTAATGAAATAATATTGAATCAAAGTCAAAAATGAATATACAATATAAAGGTGAAATCCGAGCTTCATTCCCCTGAACATCATAATCGCCCCAGCTAGTCCAATCCCACAAAAAATAAAGGAAAGAGAGTGGTACAATATAAAATTTTCTATTGTTGCACTCGTAATTATTCCCATTTTCTCAATATAATCAATGAAAAATGGAGAATCAATTTCCTTGGCAACCTTCATTGATTTAGCCAATTCTTTTTGAACCTCTTTCATCGCTGCTTTGTCCGGTGGACCTGCCAAGAGGCTACCAAGAGCTTGAAGTATAGATAAAGAAGTAGAAATTACTGTTAAAATAAAAACAACCAACAATCCCGTTGGTCTTTTTGATGATTCAACTTGCTCAGTCATGTTTTTTATTTAAATAAATAATTAGAAGATTTTTTTATGTCTTCGGATATGATTCTGTCTTCATCTATAAATGGAACCGATTTACGATATTCAGAAAGTAATTGTTCATTGTCAGGAGATGTCCTTAGCGGTCTTTTAAACTCAATAGCTTGTGAAGCACACAAAAGTTCAATACCAATAATGTTTTTGACATTCTGAATTACCTTAAAAAGTTTTGTAGCCGCATTAGCCCCCATACTAACATGATCCTCTTGCCCATTACTTGAATCAATCGTATCTACAGACGCTGGTGTGCATAATTGTTTATTTTGACTTACCATAGAGGCGCACGAATACTGCGCAATCATCAATCCAGAGTTTAATCCTGGATTTTTGACAAGAAAGTCAGGTAAACCTCTATCCCCTGAAATCAATTTGTAGGTGCGTCTTTCAGAGTTACTCCCCAACTCAGCTAAAGCAATGGCAAGAAAATCCAATGAAAGAGCCAATGGTTGACCATGAAAATTTCCTGCTGATATAATTTCATCGGATTCAGGAAATATCGTAGGATTATCAGTTACCGCGTTTATTTCATTTTCTAAAATAGATTTACAATAATTTATTACATCCAAACTAGCACCGTGAATTTGTGGTATACATCTCAAGGAGTATGGGTCTTGAACATGGCTCTTTTTTTCTTTAGCCATTTCACTATCGACTAAACGATTCAAAATATAATCAGCCACTTCCATCTGACCACTTTGATTGCGCAATTCATTCACATTTCTTTGAAATGGAGTCAATAAACCACCTAATGCATCTATTGAGATACTTGCAACATCATTAGAACAATTTAAAATATCCAAACCAGACGAAACAGCGTAAGAAAGAAATGCAGACATAAACTGTGTTCCATTGAGCAGGGCAAGACCTTCTTTTGCATGAAGTGAAATGGGCGCTCTTTCAAGTTCAGTAAGAACATCTGGAGTTGGTCTTCGTGTTCCTTTGTAAAAAACCTCACCTTCTCCAATTAAAGATAAAGACATATGTGCTAAAGGAGCGAGATCGCCCGAAGCGCCTAAGCTCCCCAATTCATAAATAACCGGAATAATTCCCTCGTTGTAAAAGAACAATATCTGTTCTATGGTTTCTAAATGAACACCCGAATGCCCTCTTGATAATCCTATTGCTTTTAGAAGTAAAATTCGTTTGGTAATCTCATCAGAAATGGTCTCTCCAACACCACAAGCATGAGAACGAACAAGATTTAGTTGGAGCTGATCCAATTCATGATCACCAACTACGGTATCGCACAAGGAACCAAATCCCGTATTAATCCCGTAGATGACTTGATTTTCAGATGACAGCTTTTGATGAAGATATTGATAACATTTTTCAACTGCTTCTTTTGCTGAATCACCCAATTCTACACGACAATTTGAATCGATAACTTTTTCAAATTCTTCAAGTGTATAATGCTGATTATTTATATAATGCGTCTCCATTACATTAGCTACGTGTCATTTCCGCAAAATCTTTTGCAAAATATGTTAGAATTCCTTCTGCTCCTGCCCTTCTTATACTTAATAGCATTTCAAAAACAGCAGACTCATAATCCAACCAGCCGTTTCTCGAAGCCGCATGAACCATTGCATATTCTCCGCTTACATTATATGCAGTAACAGGTGTCGGATAATGCTCTTTTAATAAATGAATCACGTCTAGGTAGCAAAGCGCCGGTTTGACCATAATCATGTCTGCTCCTTCCTCTATATCCAAACCGGCCTCAATTAGAGCCTCCATTTTATTGGCCGGATTCATTTGATATGTCTTTTTATCGCCTGATTTTGGAGCAGATTTCAAGGCATCTCGAAATGGACCATAAAATGAGCTTGCGTATTTTGCAGTATACGACATGATACTCGTATCGGTAAAGCCATTTTCATCCAAGGCTTCACGAATTACACCCACTCTTCCATCCATCATATCTGAAGGTCCAATAATGTCTATTCCTGATTCTGCTTGAGCTACAGACATCTTGGCCAGAATTGGTAGTGTTTTATCATTAATAATTTGACCATTTTCAACAATACCATCGTGACCATCTGAAGAATACGGGTCTAAAGCAACGTCACTCATAAGCACTGCTTCAGGAAACCTACTTTTAATTTCCCTTATGGCATTAAGATAAAAGTTATTTGGATCATAACTTAATGAAGCCGTTTTGTCCTTTAGCTCATCTTCTACTGCAGGGAATATATCAAATACTTTTATACCCAGTTTCAGACATGATTCTATTTCTCCCAATAATAAATCAACAGACCATCTATAGATGTTTGGTAGTGAAGGGACTTCCTCTTTAATTTGATTTCCATCCTTCAAAAAAACAGGGTAGATCAAGTGCTCTACACCGAGATGAGTTTCCTGAACCATATCACGAATGGCCGCATTTTTTCTATTTCGTCTTGGACGTATATTCATGGGCTTACATTAACATTCCACCGCAAACATGAAGCGTTTGCCCTGTAACATAATCAGACATATCAGAAGCTAAAAAAACCGTTGCATTAGCCACATCGATTGGGCTCCCCCCTCTTTTTAAAGGAATTCCATTTCTCCACTCATCAACCACCTTTTCGTCTAATGCCTCCGTCATTTCCGTCTCAATGAATCCTGGTGCAATTGCGTTACATCTTATATTTCTTGAACCTAGCTCGGCTGCAACTGATTTTGTAAATCCAATTAAACCTGCTTTTGACGCAGCATAGTTTGCCTGACCTGCATTACCTTTTACACCCACAACTGAGGACATATTCACAATAGATCCTTTTCTTGCTTTTAGCATAGGTCTCTGTACGGCTTTTGTCAAATTAAATGCAGACTTTAAATTGGTGTTGATTACTTCATCCCATTGCTCCTCTGACATTCTCATTAAAAGTGTGTCTCGTGTGATTCCTGCATTATTTACCAAAACATCCACTGTTCCGTATTCTGCAACTACATCATCGACCAATTTTTGAGCCTCGTCAAATTTTGAGGCATCCGAACGGAAACCTTTCACGATTCCACCATTTGCTGATAATTCTTTTTCTAATGCTTCCGCTTTTTCTTTCGAAGACAGATAGGTGAATACAACTGTTGCACCTTGATTTACGCATTCCTCTGCTATTGATTTACCAATACCCCGAGATGCACCGGTAATAATCACTACTTTATTCTCTAATAACTTCATAATTCGTTTTGTGAAACAAATGTAATGAATCCATTAAATATAATATTAGAATAGGTTGTACGTTGTTGGTGTTCAATTCTTAAAAAAGGCATCTGAGATACCTTGGTTAACTACATAATTTGATATATCTAACAGAATTACGCCAGTTTTACGATTGCTTTTTTTAGATGAGCCTACTTTATGAGGATTGGAAGAAAAGCTCTTTGGCATTTTGAACTCCTTTACATCGACAATAAACTTGATTTGTGAAGGAAGTCCATACTTTATTTGAGCGCCATATTTGTAATTCACTTTTACTGTACCCGAGCTTCTGGTAGTAACTTCTGAAGCTATGATGATGTTGTTTACTGGATCAACCCAAATCTTAGCCAAAATGATTTCGCTTGAGCTTTCGTTTGCTATCACGGTAAGCAGCTTAGTTTGTACATTGGAAATCAACTTTTCACCAGCCTCAACAACCATATAATTGCTTTTATCTGAAAGGAAGACATTTACATCTGTAAAGCCTTGCTTCGGAAGTATTGCAATACTTTTGGAAACCACTTTAAATTTATCTTTCTTTTTGTAATAGATTTTTGCCTTAACAGGTAGGACTTTAATCATGGGAACATCTGCTTTCACCAATACAGATGCACTGTAATCATTTACCTTATTTAATTGATTTACAACTTTATCTAATAATTCTTGACCAGATGATTGAGCCATCATTTGACAGGTCGACAAGTAAAATCCCAGAATCAATAAATATCTCATACTATGTATTAATGTCTTTTTTATTAAATCGCCAAAGCGCAATCAAGGTAAATCCAATGATGTGGACAACTAAAATAATTACACTGTAAATAATATCAATATTTGGAACAGGGATTTCAAATAGACTACGCCATGAAGCCATGTGTGTTGTTATCAAAAAGGGTTGGATTGCATCAAAAGTGGGCACATCTAATGTTCCGATAATCGTAAACAATATGATTACGGCCATAGTGCTCACAATTGGCCCAATTGAGTTGTCTGAAAAAACAGAAAAGCAAATCGACATAGTTGCAATAGATAAAAGCGATAAATATGCCAAGCAAAATGCTAAACCGTACCTCCACATGATATCGGACTCAGGGATTATGACAAGTCCGTCACTGTTCAATACAATTAAATCACCAGTTCCAAACATCATCTGTCCAACGATTAGGGACAAAAAGGCAAGCCATAAAGTCAGAAAAAAGGTATAAATCGCACCAGCCAAAAACTTCGACAACAGAAAACTACTCCGCTTGATAGGCTTCGTCCCCATCATTCTCAGTGTACCCATGGCTGCTTCCCCAGAAACCAAATCACCTGTAACCAGCGCTACCAATAAAGGAACATGAACGATAAGCATCTGTAGAATAATAAATGCGATTAAATTTCCATTAAGAATAAGTCCATTAAAGCTTAAGGTTTGTTCAAAGGAAGATGTGACAAAAGAAATAAAGTTTTGACCATCTGCCTTCATTGCTAATAAAATAACGGCAATGAGAACAGTGAGTGCCAAAAAGCCTATATAGCTTCTTGGTTTTGCCAAAATCTTGATTAATTCATTGTATGTATTTCTCAGTAACACAACTTTTAATTTTGAACCATTTTAATAAAGTAATCCTCAAGCTTTCTTTTTTGTTCGATTGCAGAAATATTTAATTTCATTTTTACCATAAACGAATTGATCAATGGAATTAGCTGACGTGCAACCTCAAACTCTATTTCATTTCCTTTAATAGACAAACCTGTTATATCTGAAAACTCTTTTTCTAAAAGTTTTACAAATTTGTTAGGGTCATCTACTATAAATTTTACAATCATTTGACTGCTATTTAACAATTCGTCTACATTTCCTTCAATGATTGACTTACCCTTATTAATGATGACCAATCTGTTGGCTATCATTTCAATTTCCGACAATTGATGTGATGATAAGATGACCGTTTTACCTTGCTCCTTGCTTAATTTTTGAATCAGCTCACGAATATCGACAATTCCTTGCGGATCTAAACCTGTAGTCGGCTCGTCTAGAATGATTAAATCTGGACTATGCATTAAAGCTTGAGCTATCCCTAGTCTTTGTTTCATCCCATGAGAAAAAGTCTTAAACTTTGACTTTTCTCGCCCTTCTAAACCAACAAATTGTATGATGTCTTCAATTTCGGATTTAGAAACCTTCTTTCCCGATATTCGAGCCATTATTTCAAGATTTTTATAGGCTGATAAATATTTGTAAAAATCTGGCTTTTCAATAATGGATCCAATATTTGACAATACTTCATGTCTATTTTTGTGTAAGGATTGTCCAAAGATTTCAATTTCACCACTATCTGGAGTAATCAAAGACAACATGCATCTGAGCGAGGTACTTTTACCTGCTCCGTTTGGTCCTAAAAAGCCAAATACATCGTTTTTGAAAACCGTAAAAGATACATTTTCTAAGGCTTGAAACCCTTTAAAAGATTTATTCAAGTTTTTAACGGATACTATTGCTTCTGACATCGGAAAAAGAACAACTAAACTACTAAAAAGTTTTTCAAAATGAACGAATTGAATATTCAGGTGTACACGACCAAAAAATATCAAATATGAAAAATTCAATCTTCTTACTTATGATGCTCATGGCATCAAACTTACTTTTTGCAGAGGACAAAAAGATCAGAAAAGCTTCACTAACTGAGGCAACAGTATACACAAATGGAGTACAGCTTAGGTCAAAGGTCTACTATACGGCTACAAATGGTATTAATGAAATTATCATTGAAGGTATTAGTGGCAACATTGACCCAAAAACCATTCAAGTTAGTGCAACAGGAAAAGTAGTGATTCTTGATAGTAAATACAGTCTATACTATCCCAAACTTTCTCATGAGGAAACTGCTGATGAGGTTAAAAAAGTGAGACTACAAATCTCAAAACTAAAAGACTCAATACTCTATTTATCCTATGACATAAGTGATATTCAAGATGAAATAAATGTATACACCGAAGCCAAAAACATTTTAAAAACGAATGGTGTAATGCGAAGTCAAGGAAAAGTAAATGATTCCATTGTATTGCTAAAAGAAGCATTGGAATTATATACCTTCAAAATGAATCAATTAAATAAAAAGCTGAGTGGTTTGCGTAAAACCAAGAGTGCAAAAATGAAAATTGATAAAAGAATGAATGAAAGGTTAAATCGATTGAAAAATCACCTTGGTAGTATTGGTAATCAAAACAACAATAACAAACCCATTCCAAGAATCACAGTTACACTTTCTGCCAACGCCTCTACTTCCGGAAACATCTCTTTTTCTTATCTAGCATCAGGTGCAGGATGGAGTCCACTTTATGACATAAGAAGTGAATCATCTCAGGGGAAAATATTCATGAACTATAAGGCTGAAGTATACCAAAATACAGGACTTGACTGGAAAAAGATCAAACTTAATATATCTACCAATAACCCGTATGCCAATAAAACTAAGCCAGAGCTAAATCCTTGGTATTTAAGTTATATTCAATACAAAAAAGAATACGAAAGCGCTAGGAATTATAAAAGAAACAATAACGTATACAATTTAAATGCTGCTCCTGCAGAAGCAATAACGAATAAAGGTTTTTACATGGCAGATGAAATCGCAGAAGAGCAACCGGCTTTGAGCGCTAATCAATTCACAAATGTTGTTCAAAAATTGATTTCAGCGGAATTTAAAATTGACCTTCCCTACAATATTGCCTCAAATGGTCAAAAACACATGGTTCTTGTTCAAAATTCGGAATTACAGACGAATTTCAAGTATTACAGTGTTCCAAAAATGGATCAAAATGTTTACTTAGTTGCCCAAATGCTTAAAGTGGATGAGCTACAACTCATTCCTTCAAAAGCAAACATATTTTTTGATGGCTCATACATAGGTGAAACTTACATTGACCCTACGAATATGAATGATACCCTTCATTTATCTTTAGGAAAGGATCCGAATATTCAAATCAAAAGAAGACTTCTCTCTTCAAAATGTAAGGAAAAAGTAATAGGGGATAGAATTGAAAAGTCATTAGCATATACCATAGAGGTTAAGAACTTAAAATCAAGTACTATTGAATTGGTTATTCAAGATCAAATTCCAATTACCACTGATGAGGATATTGAAATTGACAAAATCAATATTGGTAAAGCCAAAAGAATCGAAAGAACAGGGATGATTGAATGGGATATTAAACTCAAACCCAAAGAATCCAAAACATTTGACTTTGAATTCAGAATAAAATACGACAAGTCAAAACGCATTCAAATCTAATAAAAAGCCCTTCGGGGCTTTTTTGATTTTATAAAGAAGCCTAATTAAACAAAAAGCTTTTCTAACTTTGCACAAAAAAAAAGAACAATAGCTTTTAAATAGTTGTCTTTTAAGTAATGAAACAGTTTGACGTCCCCCCTTTCTATCGCTCATCACTCATTGGTGAGATTAAAAAAAAGCGAAAGCTTGATGACCCTAGAAAAAAGGATTTCAAACCTACGCAGATTAAAGTTGACAACCTTACCTTTCTTATTGCCCGGCACTTTGGTTTCTGTTATGGTGTAGAAAATGCCATTGAGAAGAGTTACAAAGCCATTAAAGAGAATCCGGATAAACGTATTTTTTTATTGAGTCAAATGATTCACAATCCAGATGTTAACGAAGATTTGGAATCACATGGATTAAAGTTTCTACAAGACACACACGGAAAACAACTGATACCATTTGAGGAATTAACATCAGAAGATATTGTAATCATACCAGCATTTGGAACAACAGTTGAAATTGAAAAGAAGCTTGTAAAAAAGGGAATTGAAATTGATACTTACAATACCACTTGCCCATTTGTAGAAAAAGTATGGAATAGATCGGCAAAGCTTGGGTCAACAAACCACACCATAATTATTCATGGAAAAGTAAAACATGAGGAAACGAGAGCAACATTTTCACATAGCTCGCAAAATTCACCATCTCTTGTCATAAAGGATATTGCTGAAGCACAAGTTTTGGCTGAGTTTATTTTAGGTGAAAGGGAATTAAAGGATTTCCCCAACACATTTAGAGGAAATTATTCCGAAAATTTTGATCCTGATATTCACCTTAACAAAATTGGTGTTGTCAATCAAACAACAATGCTGGCGACTGAAACTCAAGAAATTACGGATTACTTAAGATCCGTGATGACGCAAAAGTTTGGGCTAAAGAATATTAAAGAGCATATGGCCGATACTCGAGACACACTTTGCTATGCAACGAACGACAACCAATCTGCAACTATTGGCTTACTTGAAGAATCAATTGATTTAGCTGTTGTTGTTGGAGGATATAACAGCTCAAACACAACGCATCTTGTAGAATTATTAGAACAAAAATTCAACACTTATTTCATTCGAAACGAAAGTGAAATAATAGATGAAAATCAAATTTACTCCTTTGATATTCATACCAAAAAAAGAATTCTAAACCACAATTTCCTTCCTGATAAAAAGGAGTTAAGAATTGCGATTACTTCTGGCGCGTCATGCCCTGACAAACTTGTAGATGAAGTCATTCATAAAATTATAAAGCTCAAAAACCTTAATTCGAAATCAATACAAATTAAATTATGAGCAAAGACCATAAATTCAAACCAGAAAGTCTAATGATGTCATATGGCTTCAAACCAGAGCTATCTGAAGGATCCATTAAATGTCCCATATTTCAAACCTCCACATTTGTATTTAAAAATGCTCAAGAAGGGAAGGCTTTCTTTGAAGTGGCTTATGGGTTAAGAGAAAAAGAAAACAACGAAGAAGTTGGACTCATTTACAGTCGAATAAATAATCCTGATTTAGAAATTCTTGAAACAAGGCTTAAACTTTGGGATAAAGCAGAAGATTGCGCTGTTTTTGAAAGTGGAATGGCCGCAATTTCTACAGTTTTATTGGAATTCTTGAAACCAGGAGATGTTTTACTTCACAGCTCTCCTCTTTACGGAGGAACTGACCATTTTATCAATGATTTTTTGAATAAAATTGGAATTCATACTATTTCCTTTACGCCTAATGATTCCAAGGAGGATATTATTAAACGTCTAAAAAATTCAGGCCTCGCCAACAAACTTTCTATGATTTTTATAGAAACTCCTGCAAACCCAACAAATGCACTGATCGATATCGAAATGTGTAAATCAATTGCTGACCTTTACTCATCAATGGATGAAAAAGTATACCTTGCTGTTGACAATACATACATGGGGCCCCTTTGGCAACATCCCCTGAAGCACGGTGCAGACTTTGCGCTATATTCGGCAACTAAATATATTGGAGGTCACAGTGACGTCATTGCTGGAGCATGTTGCGGCTCAAATGAGGTCATTTCAAGAGTTAAAGTTCTTAGAACATTTCTTGGAAATATGGCTGCACCCCAGACAGGATGGTTACTGATGCGAAGTCTAGAGACACTCAAAATTCGAATGGAACAACAAGCGAGTAATGCTCAGAAAGTGTCCGAATATCTTGACCGGCATGAGAAAGTCGAAAAAGTTTACTACCTAGGTTTAATAAAAGAAAATACAGAAGCTTATCAAATATATCAAAATCAATATGACTCACCTGGAGCTATGCTTTCATTTGATATAAAAGGAGGAGAAAAAGAGGCCTTTAAATTTATCGATTCACTCAAATTGATAAAACTAGCCGTTAGCCTGGGTGGAACAGAGTCTTTGGTTGAGCATCCAAATACAATGACACATGCTGGAGTAGATGCAATACATAGGAAAGAACTATCAATTACTGATAAATTAATAAGAATATCTATTGGAGTTGAAAACGACCAAGACTTAATTTGGGATATTGAACAGGCTCTTGAAAAAGTAGAAATATGAAAATTTATACCAAAAAAGGAGATGAAGGTAAAACTGGTTTGATTGGAGGGACAAGAGTTTCCAAAAATGACCTAAAAATAAATGCCTATGGTACAGTCGATGAGCTAAATGCCTTTGTCGGTTTACTAAGAGATTTAATTGAGGAGCCAAAATACACTGCTCAATTAATTGAAATTCAAGATCGATTATTCACCGCTGGCTCAATTCTAGCCGTTTCTGATGAAGGTACTAAAATGAAAATTCCTTCCATAAAAACCAGTAACATCTCAAGTCTTGAGTCTTGGATTGATACAATGGATGAAGAACTTCCTGAAATGAAATCTTTTGTACTTCCCGGTGGGCACCCTATTGTTTCAAACTGTCATATTACAAGAACGATTTGTAGGAGGGCTGAGCGTTCTATCGTAACCCTTTCAGAACACTCAGAGGTTGATCCCATCATTTTATCTTACTTCAACCGATTAAGCGATTATTTTTTCACACTGGGAAGAATGATGGTAAAAGATCTAGGTGTAAAAGAAACGCCTTGGGAACCCAAAATCTAATCGATTTTAAAAAAATTAGAACAAAATTCAATTTTTATTTGGATAATTTGAAATAAAGTATACTTTTGCCGAATAATCAAATAATGTTGTATCGATGTATTGGACTTTAGAATTAGCCTCTTATCTCGAAGATGCACCTTGGCCGGCATCAAAGGATGAGCTTATTGATTTCGCAATTCGAACAGGTGCTCCAATGGAGGTAGCTGAAAATCTTCAAGATCTGGAGGATGAAGGCGAAATTTATGAGAACATCGAAGAAATTTGGCCTGACTATCCTTCTAGAGAAGACTTCTTGTTCAACGAAGATGAATATTAAATAAACTCTAGAGGAAAGGCCTATGAATTTCCTCGGTCATCTTTATTTTTCAAAAAATGATCATGATTTAATGATTGCCAATCTCTTTGGCGATTCCGTAAAAGGTAAAAAATACCTGCAATACTCAAAGAAAATTCAAGAAGGTGTTCTACTTCATCGTAAGATAGATTATTACATTGATAATCATCCTTCCGTAAAATCGCTTAGGCTTAAGTTATATAATGAACTTCCAAAGGTTGCCGGTATTGCGATTGACTTATATTTCGACCATCTCCTTGCTATTTATTGGAATAGATATCACGATAAACCATTTGAGCTTTTTTTAGAAGATTTTTATAATTTTCGATCTCATTTTGAACAAGAGCTAGGACATGATTTTTCGATTTTCTTAAATCGATTAAGGACCAAACAATGGATCAACCACTACCCGACTTTTTATGGACTAGAAAAACTATCTTGGGGTGTTTCTAATAGAATATCATTTGAGAACAACTTACATTTAGCACCAAAGGTTTTTAAAAAGAATAATCATGAAATTGAAGCCGTGTTTTTTGATTTTATGCAAGATGCTAAAGAGGATTTAGCGTAGTAAATTGACGTGACCAGTCAACGTTTTGGTCTCATTGGTATCAGGGATGACATAATGAATTTTATAAATGTAAGTCCCTTCGGCACATTTCCTTCCTTCGTATGTACCATCCCAATATTCGTTTGAATCCGTGATTCTTATAAGTTCTTCACCCCATCGATTATAAATCGTCATTTCATATTGAGATGGATCGAAACCACTTGTAAAAACGGCCTGAAAGGTATTGTTATGTTCATCTCCATCAGGGGTAAAAGAATTGGGTACATAATAAATCTCTGCACCTTTAATTTGAATCAAAATGTCAATTGAATCTGAACAACCAAACTCATTTTCAACATACAATTCAACGACATAATCTCCTTCCGAATATGGATAGGAATGTTCAATCTGAGAATCAAAAAGATCATAATATGATCCATCACCCGTGCTGAGTATAAATGATTCACCACCTACTGATGTATTTTCAAAGGTTATGTGAGGAACATCGCTTGTTGTTAACATTGGGCTCGCTGTAATACCGGCCTCTGGATTAGGATGTACAATAACTGATGTTTGAATCGATTCAGAACAATTATTCAGGTCTGTTCCTGTAACCCATAGGTCAAAAGATTCAGTTGGAGCAAATTGAAAATCCTCACCATCACCTTCTGGTATCCAATTATATGAGTTTGCACCTGAAACTTCAATGAGCACCGATTCTCCAAGACAAATACTTTGAGCTGGAGTTATGGATAAAACGGGTAATTCATATACCACCAAAATCATGCTATCATTATTTTGGCAGCCCAAATCATCAAAACCAGCTAAATAGATAAAAGTGGAAGTATCGGGTGTAATCACTTGATTTTCGAGTGAATTATTAGAAAAAATAGGAGTTTCCCACAAATAATTAGTTCCCCCAGATGCCGAGAGCTGAACAGATTCACCCAAGCAAATTTCATAATCTGATGGAATCAGTTCAATACTAGGTAAATCTTGAACGTTTACATTTACATTTATTGATGACTCACAGGAGTTACTGTCAATTCCTGTCAATTCAATCATAGTACTGCTCAATGGAGAACAGATTAAAAGCCCATTATTATCAAGATTACCAATCAACGGGTCCCATGAATATGTTTGTGCTCCCATTGGTAATAGCTGAGCTGTATCACCTAAACATATGAGTGTATCAGGACAGCTCAGAATGGGTAACGGATTTACCGTAAGGTTAATCGAAACAGAGGAATCACAACCAGAAATAGACTGAAATATCTCTGTGTACAAACCACTACTTGTTAAATTTTGAGTACCAAGAGTATAGCTCTCATTTTGGCAGATAGCGACATTTAAGGTATCAAAATATATAGTATTCACATCCAAATTTAGAGTCACTATTGAATCACAACCGTATTGAGTTTGTAATGAATTTGTATAAACACCCGGCAAGCTTATATTTTGACCACCAAAGGAATAAGTTTCATCTTCACAAATTGAAATATTGATTTCATTCTGTATGTCGGGATGTACAGTTACCAAAACGGAATCTGTAGACGGGCATACCCCAGGGCTCGAAGCAAGTGAGGTAGAAACCGTATACATCTGCGTAATACT
>QOQC01000046.1 GCA_003331365.1 Flavobacteriales bacterium
GGAGGGAAATACTGAACATCATAAATAATTACACCATCAACATATATCGTAACCCAATAAGAATCACCAGACCCTAATTCATTAAAGCAATAATTAGACATGCTAACATCGAGACTAAAAGATGTTGCGTTTCCTCCAGAACCATTATCTGGGATCAAGATATACGCGGAATTATTTGTGCCACCAAATGGAGATGAGGCCACAGTTACACTACTAATAGTAGACACCGTATTATACGTTATTGGCCCTAAAGGTCCTCCTGTTGAACAGCAATCAGGACCTCCCGCTACCCCTATGTACTCTACTGTAAAATCTTGGCTACCATTTGAACAGGTATTTGCTGGCCATGAGGTTGGATCCGGAGAAATGGTAAAAACACTTCCAACATCCAAAAGATCACAATCATTTTGAGGCGCAATATCCCATTGACAGGCTGAAGGGTCCCAAGTAATATCAACAATATCAGTTGATGCCGTTGGGATATGTGGATAAATCGTCACAGTGTGAACACCACTCGAAATTTCCGCTCCGCTTTCATCACAAATAATCGTCCAAGGAAGATCAATATTGATTGGTGTGCAGAAATTTGTATTGTCAAGGGTCATCTGAACAATAAAGTCTCCACAATTCTCTACAGTGCTTACAACTGGTCCAGAAGGCGTGGTAATAGTTATGGTGGCAGAACTAATATCAACATTGGCGCCAAAAATACTCGAAGCCGTTGACCCAAAATCTCCCGTTATTGGACCAGAAATTATTGCGCCAGCCTGATCTTCTACCTGAATAAATCCTCCTGTTCCGTTGAAACCATCACCAAAAGAATCATCAATGGTCAGTGTGAAAATAGTACCTTCAACATTTGGATCTAAACTAACGGGAACATTAAATGTTCCATTATTTGCACCTGGCCCTCCTGACGCTACAGTGTTTCCTGTAGAATTACTCGTTACATTCCAAGTTATTTCATTTGCATACTGTGATCCATAATCGCCAACCACATTAAAATTAATTGTTCCATTACACTCCGTATTGGCTACATCAAAATCAAATAACTGACCACCACAGGCATCGGTAGATGCGGTTGCTACATTTGAATAACTAGGACATGCTGAAGAGCAATATAATGAAGCGTCTAATGGCCCAATGGTAATGGTTTCAGAACAGCCAACAGCATCTGTCACAGTAAGATTTACTGTTCCACCATCAGGAATTCCGGAAACTATAATTTGACCACTATTAGCTGCTGTGGTGGAGCTTAATGTTCCATCTCCATTATTCGTAATTGTAAAATTAGTTCCGTCTACTGAAGCGTTTCCACCTGTTAAGGTTATCGAAACCTGAGTAGATGGGGCGGCATTATCGTCACACTGAATAATACTACTGTAATTAATTTCTGGGTTGTAATAAACTTCGGTATACGCCCCTACATCATAACAATCCTCACTTATCTCTCCAATGGTACAATCACTCAAAGTAATAGGGGCAACATAATAAGTCACACCGTTGTTTTCAGCTGGTAAAATAGCATTCGGTCCATTTGCATTTGGATAGGCCAAAGAGGTCCAAACTCCTACAAAATTACCATCATCGGTAGGCAGTCCACCAGAGGGAGGGTTACCAACATCAGTTAGTCCCGTATATACTCCAAGAGGGTCATCAACAACCCAAAATCCCCAACCTATACATGGATCAACGCCAATATTAGTATTGACTGAACCAACCGTTGATACATTAACATCAACATTCGCACATGAAACTATGGGGTCAGCGGTGGTGTTCGTACCTGCATCCGCCGGGCAAGCGTCTTCTATTAAAATATCAAAATCACATTGGTCTCCATCAATACCATCAATAATAATGTAATAGGTTGTACCGGCTGTTCCCGAGAACACAAATTGTGCATCATTTATTCCCGCATCACAATCAACAGGGGTATAAGGCCCCCCACAAGGTCCAGTTATAACGGCCATTTGAAGCCCAACACTATATAAACAATTAAAATTTGAAATTGTCGCTGTGTATTGGTCCGTATCCACGGGTGTGAATTCATACCAAACAGTGTTTTCAATTGTAGTTGCACATATATCTGAGGCAATAGGGTCATCTGTATTTGGTGAAGCACATATATTATTCGTGTTTTCAACTACTCCCAATGAAAGTGGTGTTGCATTTACACATAAATCGTTTGGAACTCCTCCTGGACAAGTTTCATAAACACAAATATCAAAGGTTGTGGTAGCTGGAATGTCCGAGCCCCAATCGTATACCAAAATGTAATACACCTGACCAGCAACCAAACCATAAAAGGTCTGAGTCTCAACGCCCCCATTGGCTGTATTGTCAATACAGGGCCCTTCCTGAACTAGCGCGCCACATGTGCCGCTAAAAACGCCAAAAACCGCATCAAAAGAAGAAGAACCATCCACGGTTACTGTCATTGTGGACTCAGTCGCGGTAAACTGAAAGTATGTATCATCATTTAAGTTTCCGGTGCAGGTACCATTACTTAAAAATTGAATATTGCTTCCTGAAACATCCCCATTTACATAAGTACATGAAGTTCCCGGCGTCAAGGTTGTTGCTGAAGAACAAATGTCCCCTTGACCATAGGAATTAATTCCCGTTGATACTATGAAAGCCAACATGACCATAATGCCCATGTTTAGGAAGCTTTTTCGTGAATTTTTTTGAATACTACTCATCTTCGAAGTCTTTCTTAAATGAATGATATAAGGAGATTTGTTCTGGGCTAACGTCTTCTGTAGAGTTCAAGCTCTCAAATACAGAAATATAGCTTAACCTTTGTGACAGTGAATTGGATTCAAGTTGATCTATCAAGATCAAATTGTTATCTAATTTTGCCTTCTTAATTTCTTTTTGAGTATACCAATATGAATTGGAGATTTCCTTTAATTCGATATTATAATAATCTTCTTCAGGAATATTATTTCTCCTGCTTTTCACCTTATTTTGAGTAATAAAACCGTGTGGTTTTGTATTACCTTTGGAGATAACTTCACGTTCAATTGACTGATTAAGGGACGGGTAATTTCCAGATTCAACTTGAGTGGAATTTGATTGTCTTAATGAATTTTGAATTGACGGTTCGGAGGATACCTTTTCGTGTTTTCTTTGATGATGGTTTTCTTTGGGCTTAAGAATCTGTGCCTGAATACTGCTGTTATTGATTGAAAAGAGCAGAATAATGAGGGTATAACTGTATTTCACTTAATTGGTTTTAGGATAACTACCGCTTCGCTTGAAAGACGGAGTTATTAAATTATGGGTTGCTTCAAATAAATAGTTTTTCTGATAAAAGTTTGTACGAAATTAAACCTAATTAGAAACTTTACAAAATTTAATATCGGTAAGTGCTTACCTTAAGACTAAAACATGACCTACAATGATTTTTCTCTCATCTGTTTGAGGGTTTTTGTACGTGATTTTCCAAGTATATATGCCATCCGCAACTACCCCCGCCTTGTCACTGTAGCTACCATCCCATCCTATTTCTGCATTTTTCGTTTCAAATATCAACTCACCCCATCTGTTAAAAATTAACATTGAAAAATTAAATGGATCAAATCCCGAGTAAAAAATAGGGGTAAATATCTGATTAAAATTGTCTCCATCTGGAGTAAATGTATTGGGTACATAAAACACCTCTTGCTCGTCATAAGGAATTACATGCTCCACTGTGTGAATACATCCAAATTCACTGATTGCGGTAAGGCTCACTATTACTCCCTCCTCTGTTTCTTCAAAAAGATGCGTAGGGTTTGTAATATTACTTGTCTCTCCATCTCCAAAATTCCACAAATATTCAATCCCGCCCAGACTATTATTACTAAAAGTAACCTGCTCATTCACGTCAGTAAAAGTTTCTGGGCTAAACGTAAACTGCGCAATAGGATCTTCTTGCACACAGATGTAGTCATTAATTGTCATGGTATTTGAACACCCATTTTCTTCTACGAGTAAGGTGACGTCATAGCAGCCTGAAGAGGTGAATAAAGTGCTCACACTTGCTCCACTCAGAACTTCTCCATTTCCAATCGTCCAAATATTATTAGCTGTTGAATTACCACTTTGAAGTGAAACGTTTAAGGGTGCGCATCCTTCAAGGTTATCCGCAGAAAATGAAACTGTTGGTAGAGCATTTACAACAATATCCATTGTTGCACCTATCGCACATTCCCCTGCATTCACCGTAAAGGAATAAGTTGTTACACCTAAGACAGAGGTATTAATTGTTGACGGGCTCCAGGTTCCAGAAATACTGTTAGTTGAGATGTTACTTAAATTGTCTACTGTTAACTCATCTAAACAATATGGACCTAAAGCATTAAAAAGTGGAGTTGCTGGTGGGTTTACAGTCACAATTATAGTTTGAGGCGCCCCTATACATGCCCCGAGTACAGGAGTAATAGTATATTCAACTGTTCCAGGGTTTGTGCCAGTGGCTGTCAAGGTTTGTGTTATTTCTAAACCTGGAGAATTTATTCCTGAACCGGAGTTTGCTCCTGATGCTCCATTTTGAATAACAGTCCAATCGAAGCTTGTCGCATTTGAGCTTGTCACATTAATTACAGCATCTTCTCCGCTACAAATCTCAGGCTCATTAAGCGTTGCGATTATATCTACCATATTGTCTTGTGTAACGGTAATCTGAGCAGTAGATGCGCATCCTAGTAAACTATACCCAGTGACCGTATATGTTCCGGGTGAGTTAATATTTACATCGCTCGAACTTCCTAAACCATTATCCCAACTGTAGCTGTTTCCCCCTGTTGCAGTCAAACTTATATCTAGTAAGATGCACGTCAGCTCTGTACTGCCCGTATTATTTGTAATATCTATTAATGGTAATGCTTCCACTTCAATATCCATAGTAGTAGTCAAAGCACATTGAGAAGGGTCGGGTGTAAATGTATATGTAGTTGTTCCTGCTACTGCTGTATTTATAGCTGATGGTGTCCATGTTCCTGTAAAGCCATTGTCAGAAATTAAAGGAAGTATTGGAGCCGCATCGTTAATACAAATTGGTGTTATTTGATTAAATACGGGCAGAACTTGTGGTGTAACATCAACACTTACATCATCTGTGGCTATACATCCATTTCCGTAATCTAAAGTGACTGTATAATTCGAGGTGCCTACTGGAGGAAAAACCGTGTCTGAGGCTTCGGTTGAACCCGTGGACCATAAAATGTTTCCTAAATAATAAACATCAAAGGACAGGCTTCCTGAGTTGTCGGAATACCAGTTCGGATTGGTTTCCGAAAATGTGAATGTTTGTCCAGATCCTCCGTTGAAGAAAAAATAATATTCATGATTGGGGTTATACACATATGGCGTTATAGATTGTGTTGTTGGATTTTGACCATTCCATTTCCACGGGTATGCTTCAATAGGGGTGATGTTATTACACCCTTGATAAAACCAAAAAGCACCGTCTCTATTTTCACATGGACCGTTTCCGGTGTAGGTGCCATTCACAACGATATAATAATTTCCGGGTAAATTCGTATTTGATGTTGTATATGAAAATGCAGATCCAAAGGTCATCGTAAATTGCTCAACCAATAGGCCTCCAGATAATGTGTCGATAAAAAGAATGGTAGAGTCTCCTTCACATAGTGTAGGATCTAATGCTGCGCCCGCCACAAAGGGAGCGTCAGTTATTATCACGTCCATTGTTGTATTTGAAACACATTGTCCAGGGTCCGGAATAAAAGTGTATGTACTTGTGCCTGATGAAGAGTTGTCAATTGTGGCCGGCGTCCAAGCTCCGGTATAACCCTCTATAGAACTTGTTAATAACGGGTCCACTAATCCAGTTTGACAATAGGGTCCTAAAGCATCAAATGTAGGTGTTAAAAGAGCATTTACAATTGTTGTCGCTGTAATATTTATGGCTGAATTACAAGATCCATCAGAAATATTAGTTAGTGTTATAGTGGTATTCGTTGCAACGGAAGGAGCCATGACAATTGCTTCCCCTCCTGTAAGTGTAACAGTGTTTGGACCAGAACCTGTATCATAGGTCACTACGGCATCTACAACTCCTGTAATAGTAAAAACAGCATCACTTCCCTCACAGATGGGACCATTAGCAGTTACCACAGGGTCTGCAACAGGTGATCCTCCTATTACAATAGTTTGCGTAACCAAAGATTCATTCCCACAATCATCTGTAACACTGTAAGTACGAGTAATGGTTTCTGGGCAAAGGTTTCCATCAGAAACATCAGAAACAAAGGCAACAACAGGATTCACCGTACAATTATCCGTCTCGTCAATTATTACGTTAATATCAGGTGCAGGTGCGGGACCTATTCCAATAACTATTTGGCCTGGGCTAGAAGCTGTAGGTGGTATGTTGTCATTAATCGTATATGTACATGTCCAAACTGCAGTTGCGCCGGAACAGTCTGTGTAAGTGTAAGTGTATATTTTATCACCAACACAAGCCGGTGTTGCATTTTCAGTCATTAAAGGAGTAATAGGATTTCCACAATTATCATTAATTACAGGCGGTGTTGGTACCAAAATATCATCTGAACAGCTAAGTAAAAAGACATCATTTGGTGGTAAGTTCATTACGGGTGAACAACAAGTGTAATTTTCATTAAGTATGTATGAACAAGAAACTGGTGTTGCTATTTGTTGTTCAAATACAGCAGAAATACTAGTTGATAAAGTTCCGATTGTCCATTGTCCTGCACCAAGAGATGCACAAGAAGCGCCGGGTATAAATGTTGTAAATATTTGAGGTGTTCCATACCAAAAGTTATTAGGAAGCACATAGACCTCTATGACACTATTTTGAGTGTAAGTCACACCGTAAGCACTAAGATCCACCTCGTTAAAGGAATAAGAAAAGCTTGTATTCGTTAATGGTCCTTCAAATAGAACCTGAATCCCATCAATATATATATCTACATAATAAGGCTCAGGTGAAGCCGAACAATTTGGACAACAATACCCAGAACCACTGATGTCAACAACTACCGATTGTGCATTTCCTCCTACCCCATTTGCAGGAACAACAGCATAAGCAGCATTGTTTATTCCTGCATATGCATTGCTTGCCACAAAAGAAGATGTATTAACTGTTGAATTGTATGTTATTGGAGTTAAGGGGCCTGCCGTTTGACAACAGTTGGGCCCTGTTGCAAAACCAAGATAATCGACTGTAAAGCTTTCTGTTCCATTTGAGCAATATGGTGTAAGCGTACTTGGGTCTGGAGAAATAGAAAAAAGTGTTCCTAAGTCTAATAAATCACAGTCATTATTGGCAGAAACATCCCAGGAACAAGACCCTGCATTCCATACGACCGAAACAACATCAGACCCCTGAGTTGGAACTTGAGGATATACCATAACGGTATGGGTTCCACTTGAAATTATAGCGCCTGTTTCATCGCAGCTTATCTCCCAAGGAAGATCCAATGAAATTGGTGTGCAAAAATTATTGTTTTCTAAAGTAAGTTCAACGCTAAAGTCTTGACAATTTCCCATAGTTTCCGAAACAACTCCCGATGGTGTTGTTATGTCTATAGTTGCGGAGGAAATTTCAATACTTGAAGTAAAATATTGATTTGCTTGAGCTCCAAAATTTCCGTCAATTTCAGCTAAAATAGTACCTGACGCGCTCGTTGCTTGAATAATTCCACCCGTACCATTAAAACCGTCTCCCCATGAATCATATACAATCAAATTAAAAATGGTTCCTTCAACGGCCGGATCAAGAGGTCCTACAACCACATTTATTGAGCCTCCATTTATTCCCGGCCCTCCTGAAGCAACAATATTTCCAGAATTATTCGATACAACTTCCCATGTAATTTCACTTGCAAATGAAGAACCATAATTTCCCACTATATTAAATGATACAAATCCATCACAAGACGTATTTAATACTTCTAAATAATAAAGTTGATTTCCACATGATTCTGTTCCCGAGGAAGCTTGAGTTGCATATTCAGGACAATTCGCTGATGGTGGGTTAACTATTGTACAATCCGTATTACCAGAACCTCCTGACTGTGTTAGCGTAATGTTTTGAACCACATTGGCATAATTTGTCACTAGCATCACGTAAACCTGACCAGCTATAGCGCCAATAATTTCAGGAGTTTCATTATTTGTAATTGAGTAGCTACAATCAACAACGTTGTTGTATGATCCACAATTGGCTTCAGCTTCAGATAAAGAATTAAAGGGTCCCCAAATGATAAAGTCAATATCAGAAGCCGCATTTAATTCCATTTGAACGTCTCCAGAGTTGGCAATTTCTAAATAATACCAAGTTGGGTTAGGCTCTGACCACAAACAGTCATAATTATTTCCAGGACTCGTTGTTGATGCATCTGGAATACCACTAGATGCGGTAAAAGAAATACCAACATCTGTACAAATAGGTTCTAAACTAGAGCAATCTGTTCCCCCTGCTTGAGAGTGAACAAATAGGGCTTGCAGTAAAACTACTACTAAAACTACAATCTTTTGCTTCATATCCTAAACTAATCGTTTATAAGTGCTTTCAATTCATTTTTCTTGTTTAGGAGAGATTTTTCTATTTTTTCCATTTCCGCAAACCATCCCTGCTCCAAAGCCATGGCTTTTTCAGTGGGGTCCGATAGGACATAATTTCTTTTGATTTCTATAGCGGAAAGGTGTGAGTCTATTTGAGCAATTTGTTTCAATACCTCTTGTTTTTTGACAATAGGCTTTTGTTGTGTGTTTACATTTACTGGGTCTATGCTTTTCACGGAGCTTACCTTCTGCGCACTTATATTGCACGATAAAATAAACAAGAAGAGGTATAAAAGGGCGTATTTGTTCCTCATATCAGTAGGTAAATTTAGGTATCTATCTGTAAATTAGACGAACAGCAAATGTTCGGGTTGCCTTAAAATCAAAGTGTGTCAATACTCAAAAGTGTCCATAAATTTTGTTGTAAAGTTTCCTTTCACAAAATTTTCGTCTTCCATTAACTTTTGATGAAACGGAATAGTCGTGTTGATTCCCTCAATGATATATTCCCCAAGAGCTCTTTTCATTTTTAAAATAGCTTCATCTCGAGTCCTTGCGACGACAATGAGCTTAGATATCATGGAGTCATAATTAGGGGGAATAGTATATCCTGAATACACATGAGAATCGATTCTCACTCCATGTCCTCCTGGGCAGTGATAATCTACAATTCTACCGGGACAAGGCCTAAAGTCGTGATTAGGGTCTTCTGCGTTAATACGGCATTGTATCGAATGCTTTAATGGAAAATAATTCTTTCCAGAAATTTTTTCTCCAGCAGCAATTTTAATTTGTTCTTTAATCAAATCAAAATCAATAACTTCTTCAGTAATTGTATGCTCAACCTGAATCCTAGTATTCATCTCCATGAAATAAAAATCTCTATTTTTATCAACGAGAAACTCAACAGTTCCAACACCTTCGTATTTCACTGCTTTAGCTGCCTTAATGGCAGCTTCTCCCATTTTCTTTCTAAGGTCATCCGTCATAAAAGGGGAAGGAGTTTCTTCTACGAGCTTCTGATGCCTTCTCTGAATAGAACAATCTCTTTCAGACAAATGACAAGCGTTTCCATACTGATCTCCAGCAATTTGAATTTCTATATGGCGTGGCTCTTCAATGAATTTTTCCATGTAAATACCATCATTACCAAAGGCTGCAGCCGACTCTTGTTTTGCTGAATCCCATGCAGGCTCTAATTCTTCCTCCTCCCAGACAATTCTCATCCCTTTTCCTCCTCCACCTGCTGTTGCCTTTAATATGACAGGATACTTTATTTCCTTGGCCTTGGCTTTAGCCTCTTTGGTGTCTTTTAACAAACCTTTAGATCCCGGAATACATGGGACACCGGCTTTTATCATTGTAGCTTTAGCCGTTGCCTTATCTCCCATGCCAGAAATCTGCTCAGGAAGAGCGCCAATAAATTTGATATTATGCTCTTGGCAGACTTTAGAAAATTTTTCGTTTTCCGATAAAAATCCATATCCAGGATGAATAGCGTCTGCATTTGTAATCTCTGCAGCGGCAATAATAGCCGGTATTGATAGATATGATTTGGCACTGACTGGAGGCCCTATACAAACAGCCTCATCTGCAAATCTAACAGGAAGTGAATCTTTATCTGCTGTTGAATAAACAGCCACGGTTTGGATACCCATTTCCTTACATGTTCTGATCACTCGAAGGGCTATTTCCCCTCGATTGGCAACTAAAATTTTCTTAAACATAGACGAATCTTTTGATTTTTATGCTGGCTCAACCAAAAACAATGGCTGCTCATAATCTACAGGACTTGTATCATCTACAAGAACTTTCACTATTTTTCCTGATACTTCAGCTTCTATTTCATTGAATGTTTTCATAGCCTCAATAATACAAAGCTTATCGCCAACATTAAATGTACTTCCTACATTCATAAAAGGATCTTTATCTGGCCCCGGTGAACGATAAAACGTTCCAATCATTGGAGATTTTATGGTAACTAAGTTATCATCCTCCTTTGCTGCTGGTTTTTTCGATTCCTGTTGAGGTGCTTCCGCTGGAGCCGGAGCCGCAATTGGAGCCGGAGCTGCAGCAACTGGCTGTGATGGCTGAACAATGATTGGCTGTTCAGAAGAAGGTTTACTTCCCGAAATCACAACTTTACAGTCTTCTTTTTCAACTTGTACTTTTCCAACACCTGTTTTGGATACTAGTTTTATCAATTCTTTGATTTCTTCAAAATTCATATCTGATTGTTTTTATTTCTATTTAATTTAAGAATTATATGCCCATTTCAAATAAACACTACCCCAAGTGAAACCTCCGCCGAAGGCAGCTAAAACGACATTATCTCCCTTTTTTAGCTGATTTTCCCATTCCCATAAACAAAGGGGGATGGTTCCTGAGGTGGTATTTCCGTATTTGGAAATATTAATCATTACCTTATCTTTTGTCAATCCCATCCTATTGGCTGTTGCGTCTATTATTCTCAAGTTGGCCTGATGAGGAACCAACCAATCAACATCTTCTCCTGTTAAATTGTTTTTTTCCATTATTTCAGCAGATACATCTGCCATATTCGTAACTGCAAACTTAAAAACAGACCTACCTTCTTGGTATACAAAAGTTTCCGGAGTTCCAACATTTTCTTTATTTACCGGAAACGCTGAGCCTCCAGCTTTTTGTATTAAATAATCTTTTCCTGAGCCATCTGCTTTCATTATAGAATCAACTATTCCGTTACCTTCATCATTTGGCTCTAAAAGCACTCCACCTGCACCGTCTCCAAAAATAACACAAGTATTTCTGTCTTCATAACTCACAATCGACGACATAATGTCTCCCCCGATAACAATTACCTTTTTGCATTGACCCGAGACAATAAATTGCTGTCCCGTAATTAGGGTATACAAAAAACCAGAGCAAGCAGCGCTTACATCATACCCCCAAGCATTTGTTGCTCCGCTTTTGTGACAAATTAAATTTGATGTGCTTGGAAATCTATGATCACTTGTAACTGTGCCTACAATAATCATATCTATTTCAAGAGGAGAAATTCCTCTTTTTTCACAAATACCTTTAACTACATCTGTCCCTAAATCTGATAAGGTCGTTCCCTCGCTTACAATTCTTCTTTCTTTAATCCCCGTTCTGGTAACGATCCATTCATCATTAGTATCGACCATTTTTTCCAAATCGGAATTACTCAAAACTTTCTCCGGAACAGAGCCATGTACTGCAGTTATTGCCGCTGATATATTCATTTTATTTAAATGCTTTTTTTATCTTTTTTGCAAGCCCCGAAGAGGCAACTTCATACGAATGTAATAACATATTTTTAATTGCAATGTCATTTGATATCCCATGACCGATAATTACATTTCCACGAATCCCTAAAATTGGGGTTCCTCCATAGTTCTCATAATTAAATCGATCAAAGTACTCATCATTGATTCCTCTTTTTTTAATTAGAGAATATATTCCTTCCGCCTGCTTTAACACAACATTACCTGTATAACCATCACAAACAATAACATCTGCAACCCCGGTAAAAATGTCTCTACCCTCAACATTACCTATAAAATTAATCTCTTCAGAATTTTTTAAAAGCTCATGTGCAGCGATGGTTAGTAAATTTCCTTTAGATTCTTCTTCTCCGATATTTAATAAGGCGACTTTAGGTTTTTTCTTGCCATATACATGTTGAGTATATATAGATCCTAAAATGGCAAATTGAGAAAGAACATCGGCCTTACAGTCTGCATTTGATCCCACATCTAATAAAACAGTTTTATCTCCTGTTATTGTTGGTAGAGTGGAAGTAATGCAAGGCCGAATAACACCAGGTATTGTTGTGGATTTATAAATAGAGCCTACAAGCATTGCTCCTGTATTTCCTGTTCCAGAAAAAACGTCTATTTTTCTTGTGGATAGGTATTGTAACCCTACAGAAATAGAGCTTTTAGGTTTTCTTAAAATGGCTCGTGTTGGGTTGTCTTTAAAAGTGATTTGTTCTGGGGCGTGCACTAATCTCACCCTGTCCTCATCAACACCTTCGTACGATGGGTGGGCCTTAATTTCCTCACTATCTCCAAATAAATAAAAGGTGCACGAGGGCAATTCACTCATTGCCAATTTCAGGCCGTCGAGATTTACTTTCGGAGCAAAATCACCTCCAGATACGTCAAGACCAATTCTCATAAGAGAGAAAATCTTAAGCTTCTACTTCCTTTTCAGCAATTACCTTGCCTTTGTAGTAAAGCTTACCTTCATGCCAGTGCGCATGGTGAAAAAGGTGTGGTTGTCCCGTTGTTGGACAGGTGGCAACATTACTCGCTTTCGCCTTTACGTGTGTCCTTCTTTTGTCTCTTCTCGTTTTTGAGATTTTTCTTTTAGGATGTGCCATAATTGTTTTTTATTAATTCAATTTATTTAATTTTTCCCACCTTGGGTCAATATCGTCGCTTTTTTTAGTCGTTGATTGATACTTGTTAATGAGCTCCTCCATGTTTTCGTCACACTCCCCATCATTGTGTTTTGGGTTTGTTGGCAATTCTACGGTAATGAGTTCATATATTTGCTGAGCTACATTTATTTTATATTCATCAGGAGATAAAACAAATAGATTTTCATCTTCTTCTGTTTCCGTTCCAAACTTATAATAATTCGTCATTTTTCCCTTCAAATTAACTTTTGCCAACTCGTTACAGCGAGAACAAACAACCTGTACGTATCCACTTACAATAAAGTTCGAAATCATAATGGTTTCTTTTTTTTCTAAAGACACCTCAGCATTTAAACTTCCCTCTTCTATTAAAGAATAGGGAAAATAATCAAAGAACGATTTTTCCACCTTGAAATTGAAATGATGTAAGCCTTGTTTTAAACCAACAAATGGTATGTCAAAACTTTTAATCATTACCTCATTTTTAAAATGGTGGGCAAAGTTATTAATTTTTTTTCAAAACCTTAGGCTTTACTTCCTCTTTCTGCTTTTTAATCTCTAAAGCATTACGGGATGACTCTTTATAAAATGCTCTTGATTTAAACACATCAACAGCCAAATAAATGGCGTTTCTCATTGATGTTTCTGATGCCAATCCCTTACCCGCGATATCAAAAGCGGTACCGTGATCTGGCGATGTTCTTACAATTGGAAGGCCTGAAGTGTAGTTCACTCCTTCGTCGAAAGAAAGCGCCTTAAATACTGTTAAACCTTGATCATGATACATTGACAAGATCCCATCAAAGTCTTTTCGTGCTTCAGATCCAAAAAACCCATCTGAAGGAAATGGGCCAAAGGCCATTATGCCTTCATCTTTTAATTTATTAATGGCGGGAATAATAACATCTTTTTCTTCTGTTCCCATTTTCCCGTCTTCACCAGAGTGAGGGTTTAAAGATAATACTGCTATTTTGGGTTTTCTAATTCCAAAGTCCTTTTTTAAGCTCTGGTCAAATATTTTTGTTTTGTTTGTTATTTTTTCAATACTTATGCTTTCTGAAACATCTTTTAAAGCCACGTGTGTCGTTACTAAGGCGATTTTCATAATTGAAGAGTTCAACAACATAAGTGCTTCTGCCCCATTTGAAAGGGAAGAAAAATACTCCGTATGACCTTGAAACTTAAAACCCGCATTTTGGCAAACAATCTTTGAAATAGGCGCAGTGACTATAACGTCTATTGCTCCCGTAGAAATATCCTTTGCAGCAAGCTCAAGAGCCATTACCGCAACCTTTCCTGAAGAATTGGCTTCCTTTCCTTCATTAACCTCAATATTTTCTGAAGAAACATCGATAACATTTATTTTACCGTTTCTGCTTTTTCCTGCCTCTTTAATCGTTACAAGTTCAATATCTGATAAGCCTGTTTTTTTTTTGTAATAACTTAAGGCGCTTTCTAACCCGTAAATGATAGGTGTAATAGCACCTAATATTCTTTTATCTTTTAATGACTTAAGAATAACTTCTGGTCCTATTCCATTAATATCACCTATTGTTATACCGACCTTTAAGCTTTTTGTTCCTCTCATCACCTATTTTGATTTTTATATTGTTTCGTAAAATTATAGCTTTAAACGGAATAACTTATATCCATTTGTTTTTCCAAATAGTTCTTAATTAATGTTGGTATTGGATAAGTATTTATTTCATCGATATGAACTGGTTCTAGTTTTTTAAAATTAGAATTCTCTTTTGTGTGTTCAATAAAAAATACTGCATTTATTATTTGATGGGTTAATTTGTGTTGGAGCTTAATAATGTGTTTATCCTTTTCCAATCCATCAACCCTATCCAAAAACAATGTTTCCTCGTGAATTTCTTCAAGGTGGAAGTCATACAGGTTTTGCCATATGTCTTTTGATTCTCTTTTTTTTAGATAGACCAACTTTTTTAATTCATTATAAAATACAGTGTAAATAAAATACCTGGAACGAACTTTAGTTTTTTTCAACTTCACTGGACGTAATAAAACCGTATTATTTTTATAAGAGTTACACTCTAAAATAAAAGGGCACTTATCACATTTAGGTCTTTTTGGCGTACAAACAAGTGCTCCAAACTCCATCATCGCCTGATTATGTGTAGCAGAATCTAATTCATTCAATAAATTAGTAGATATCTCCTGAAACTCCCTCTGTCCGTTTGTGGAATTTATTGGTTTGTTTATGTCATACAGTCGACTTAGCACTCTAAATACATTTCCATCTAAAACGGCTTTTGCTTCGTTGAATGAAAATGAAGAAATTGCAGCTGCTGTGTACGGACCAACTCCTTTTAATTTCAGGAGCGTTTTATAATCAGATGGAAATACACCATTATATTCGTTGACAACCTCCTTGGCTGCTTGGTGTAAATTTCTTGCCCTAGAATAATACCCAAGCCCCTGCCATAAGGCTAGAACTTGTTTTTCTGCAGCTTTTGAAAGGTCGAAAACGGTAGGAAATGTTTCAATAAATTTTAAATAATATTCCATTCCTTGGTTGACCCTTGTTTGTTGAAGAATCACCTCACTTAACCATATTCGATAAGGATCTTTCGTGTGTCTCCACGGAAGGTCTCTTTTATTTTTTGCATACCATGACAATAGAGATTCTTGGAAATGAACCATTTATAATTAAATTTGTTTTTTTTTAAGAACAGGTGAATTTAATAAATGTAAAGTATATTTTTGTAGCCTTAATAA
>QOQC01000047.1 GCA_003331365.1 Flavobacteriales bacterium
ATTTTTCAGCAAAACCGGTTTTCTTTACAAATTTTACAAGTAAAGGTGAGAACGCATAATAGTTTGCAATAAATACCCTACCTAAAAACGTTTTTTTCAGTACTTCGTCACGAAACCTTCTCAAAATCCTGACTTCAGGCGCATCATAAGAACCATATGACATGGTCGCTATGTAACAACCATTAGGGAATACATCACCAAATATAACTATCACTAATATAAGACACGAAAGTATTAACCCCCCCATAAATGGCACGAAAGCGCTGAAAGAGCTCGACCCGTCACCCTTTTCTGCACTAACAATTTTGGGGTCACTATATATCACTACTTCTTTAATATCACTGTTTTCGAGCTCCATACGTTTTTCTGGAAACAATTCTCGATCATTTACAAAAACATGAACTTCATTTCTTCTATGGAATTGAGTGCGAGATAACTTCTCCGGTAATTCAATAGGCACAGGTTGTAAAATTACGCCACTAAAAGAATTACTATCCACTGCTACAGAACGCAACGGAGAAGATCGCCCATATGAATCGTGCATGTAAAAATCGTAGTGTTCAGGATGTTCATGAATCTCTGATTCGTACAAAAAAGTTGGAGGATAATAGCTTGATTCATAGTTATAAATAGTAGAACAAGCACAAAGAATCAAAATAAGAAAGTTGAGGCCAAAAATTTTCTTCATCTGTTTGATGTTTATAGTCAACTTAAAAGATAAAAAAAAAAGCGCTACTAAGAGCGCTTTAAATGTTATTCTTGAATCAAATTAGTGTATAACAACTCGTTTAGTTACGCGTTGCCCATCAATATGAACGGTACATAAATACAAGCCTTCTTTCAAGTTTAAGTAATTTAAATTTACCTGACTTGAAGAAAGATTCAATTCAGATCTCACCAATTCTCCCGTTGAAGCATACATTTCTACAGCCGTAATTATTCCTTTACTGGTTTGAATTGTTACTTGCTCTGAAGCAGGGTTTGGATAGATTTGAACCTCTGAATTTGCATTTAGTTCATCCAAATCATTCAGTCCATCTAAATTGGTTGCTCGAACGATTCTTCTACAGAAATATCCCATTGTCGAATCAATGTATGCCATTGACTTCATTATACTCATATCTGGATTTTGAGCAATATTGGACATATGTGCGTCTATTCCAGCCTGAGCAGGAAGACCTAAAACTTGAGTGGCTATAAATACTGTTGTTGTAGAATCCCAAAAATCCCAAGGTGAAGCTTCAAAAGGATTTTGAGTAACATATGGAAAAACATTATCTACAGGAGCACCTACTACTGTACCTCCAAAATCAGCCATTCCTTGAGCGTTTGCAGATGCAGCTTGCGCAGCCAATGTATAGGCATCACCCCCCGCATTCACAGGAGCAAGAACATCATTATTTCCCAATGTATTGGCTTTAGACATGACATCGTAGCTTCCACTAATATCTGTTGTTATAACACCTGCAGCAGCTACAGCAACATCACCAGTAGTGTATATCGCTACAGGGTCTGTGGGACAATGAACTGCGCACATTGGCACATCACCAGCCTCAAGCCAGCTAAGGTCTCCTATTCCTCCTCCCATACTGCATACCATATGGATATCATTTGAGAATCCTATATTGCTTTCCACATTATAAAGTCCTCCGTATCCGTCCCAATCACCAATTTCAGCAGTATCAATAAGGGCAACTGGATTAGCTGGATCTGATAGATCTAAAAATTTAGACAATTGAATCTCAGACAATTTATCTACAGTTGCGTAACCTAAAGCTACCCAACCACCTGAACCTTGACCTGATAATATAATTCGAGAAGTATCAATTCCCCATGTATTACCATTTTCATAATCTCTTCTAAAGAATCGAACAGCAGATTTTGTATCTTGAATTGCACGATAAACCGCTTTCATCAAGCTTGCCGCTCTCTCAGATTGTGTCTGTGCAGCAGGGTTCCAGCCTAGTCGATATTCAACATTTGCAGCAACATACCCCCTTTTAGCATAGCTTTGACACATTGCAGCAGTAGCATAATCATCTCTCAGACCAGTAGGGTTTCCATTATAAATGATTGGCGCAAAAGTACCCGTATGAAGTACGATGACTAGAGGACGTTCGGTCTCAGTATCTCCAACTGGCTCATAAACATCTACTTCCAGAGCTGGGATTCCAAATTGCCCAGTAGGAAGATATGGTTGTGGAGGAGTTGCATTTGCAGCAATAACAGTAAGGTTTTCAGAATAAACATTTGCACTGTCTACTGTGAAATCAGTAAAAACTTCGTCGACATACCTTACTTGAGCAAATGAAGCCCCAAATAAAATAAACGAACAAACAAAAGGTAGAAGTATTTTTTTCATAGATATATTTTTAGTTGCCCTAAGATAAAAATTAAAACGCTAAGAATATAATTTTGACTACTTATCTTTCCAATCATAGGAAAGAGACAGGTATAACATTCTGCCGACATACGGCCCACCATACACCTGTAAAACCTGATTGTTAAGTAGGTTTGATGCGCCGATTTTAACAGTGAGATTCAATTTCTCGAATAACTTATTGACTTGGGCATCAAGTAATCCATATGTTGGGATGCTACCGGTAAACTGAGGAGAACCTTCGTAAATAAATCCTTGAATCCACTTGTAATTAATATTGAAACCAAGTCCAGAAAATCTTTTTATCGAAATATCTCTTCCTTTAAATCCAATATTAAATTTGTTTGCCGGCGTATTAAAAGATGGAATTATTGGGTCATCTGATTGTTTATTCAATACATTCCATGAGTAATTTCCATTAATCGAATAATGATCACCCACATAATAATTCAGACCAACAGATAAGCCTTGTGTAGTAATGGTTTCTTTTGAGTTTGTGGCAATTCTGTAAACATCTTTTATATAGGCCCCTCCCAATGGTTGCACAAAAATATCTGCTCCATTGATAAACCCTATAAAATTGGTATAGAAGTTGAAATAATAATTCATATCTACATACATATTATCGAACAGAACACCACGGTATCCAAATTCCACGCACTTCACTTTTTCGGGCTCAATAGGATTCAGGCTAAAATATTCAAGAGTGTCTGCATTTTCAGTATAAAAAAAGTTTCTTAATGATTCCACAGTAACCAAGGAATCATACCCACTTATATTTCCAACGAGCTTTGCCCTTCCTACATTGTAATACATGTATTGATTCAATAGAGTCGGGTTTCTAATTGCCGAAGTAAAGGTGCCACGCAATGTGTGTTTTTTATTTGGCTGCCAAATTAGAGATAGCGCTGGAGAAGGAAGGAACTTGAAATTCTGATTCTTATCCACGCGAAATGTTGCTTTCAGTATCCATTTCTCATCATCAAATTTTTTCTCAATCCCTCCATAAATTCCAAATTCCTTATTGAGAATAGAAACACCATTTGTATCGCTAAATAAAGAACCTTGAGAGCGAGGGTTATAAATTCTCCCATTAGCACCTATTGTAAATTTGGCAAAATCTGTATTAAAAATTTTTTCTCCATGTAAATGATATAAAGCGGATTGATCTTGAATCCTTGATCCCCCTTCTAAAAAAGAAGTTTTACTCGTTATGTCATTTAAAAGAGAATCAAAGCGAGCTGTTCCTGGCTCATAAAAATCTGACATGCTCCAGTTTTCATATTCGCTATTTGCATATTCTGCTGCTTCTTGATGCCAAACATACATGGAATCAGGATTAGCACTAACAACAGCATCTATAGCATCAATGTCAAATGGAACACCAATTTGAGGTTCCCAAACAATATCTTCATCTAAAGCTCTCACACGATCTACAACATTTGCAGACCAGTATTGACGATAACGTTCACTCCAATCCCAGTCTTCCCCTGCTGCATCTTGCAGAAGAAAAGCTGTCAAAACAGCGTCATAGGAATTCCCTGCATCCTCATTCGTTGCATATGCACGAACAAAAAAATCATTTTCTTTTTTAATCTCTAAACGGTTTTGAAAAAAAAGAATGTCCTTCAAACTAAATCGATTGTCGCCCTGATATACGGTCGTTCCAGTACCAAAATTTGAAGCTAAAATAAGCTCTATATCAGGTTTGATCAGGTAATGAAATGCAGCGGATGCTTTTAAATTTTTTGTATCATAATCAACAATATCTTTTTCCCAATATCCAGTTCTGTGCCACCGCCCTAGACCGGGGGTCATCCATCTGGCCTGAATATCAAGAGCATTATTTATGTTTGGCGATAAATTTTCATCACCATATCGATTTACTGCATCATATCCTCCAGGGTTATTCACATCTGTATCTAATCCTTCTACTGAATTTGAATTATTTGCTTCCCAATCATTTGCAGACAAATAAGAAATATTAATCTTAAAGGCAAACTTGTCTTCACCTGCCTTGTTTTGAAATGCCTTTGCATATCTGACCGCATATTCATTGAGCATTCGCTCCCCTCCTTTAACACTGGCACTAAAACCCTGAAACTTAAATGGGCTTTTAGTGTGCATACTGATTACACCATTAAAGGCATTAGGGCCATAAAATGCTGAGCTCGCTCCAGAAATTACCTCAACTTTCATTAAGTCCAATTCTGATGCTCCTAAAAAATTACCAAGGGCGAAATTTAGACCAGGTGAAGCATTATCTACTCCATCAATGATTTGTAATGTTCGAACAGGAGAGGTGCTGTTAAATCCGCGTGTGTTTACTACCTTAAACCCAAGGCTGGCAGAAGTCAAATCAACACCTTTCATATGGCTTAACCCTTCATAAAAATCAGTTGATGGTGTTTGTTGAATATCACTTAAAGACATGGTTTCTATTGAAAGAGCAGATTCTTTTTCTTTATCACTTGCAAAGCTTCGTACATTGACCTCCTCTAGATTTAAAGTTTTATCTGTCTTGATTCGAATAATTACCGGTTCAACTATAGAGCTTACCGTCGTCTCAACGTCGACATATCCAAGATAAGAGCTAATCAAAACAACAGGCAACTCAGCTTGAAGAGAAATCGAAAAAGCTCCATTCTCATCTGTAAACGCTCCTGCATTCATTCCTTTTACCTTAATTTTTGCCCCATCCATTGGACCACTTGTATAGTCATCAATAAGCTTACCAGTAATCGTAACTTGAGCAGATAAGTTAAAAGTCAAAAACAAGAAAAAGAGACAAAGTGGTTTTTTTATAAACGCAATCATAGTAAAGCTTCTATATGATACTTGATAAATATAAGAAATATTGAGGCAGTTTTACGAATTGAACCGCTTACTCCGAGAAAACAACAAATCAAACAAAAAAAGGAGTCCCTTTTGGAACTCCTCATTAAGAATAAATATTTAATCTTTTATAAAAAAGTTACATGGCCATCCTCAACATGATAAACAGCACCAACAATTTTAATTTTCCCATCTTTTTCCAAATCAGAAAGTAAAGCGCTTTTTTCTCTAATTTCTTGAATAGATTGATTTACATTCGATTTGGTTACTTCCTCAACCTCTAATTGCCCCGTTCGTTCTTGGACTTCTTTTATTGCAGGCTTTACTTTACTTAACAAAGCTGTAATATTTCCAAGTTCTACTCCCTGACATGCAGCGGTAACCGCCCCACATTTGGTGTGACCCAAAACCAAGATTGCTTTTGAACCCGCAACTCCACAGGCATACTCAATAGAACCTAAAATATCTTCATTGATAATGTTTCCTGCTACTCTTGCACTGAAGATATCACCAATTCCTTGATCAAAAGTAAGCTCCACAGGAACACGCGAATCAATACAACTCAAAACAGCCGCATACGGAAATTGCCCTCCACTTGTTTGATTCACTTGAACATGAAGATCTCTTTCTGATTCATTTTTATTTAAAAACCGCTGGTTTCCTTCTTTTAACATCTCAATAGCTCTGTCAGGAGAGATGCCATCCTGAATTTCTTTTGTTATTGTTGACATTTTATACAATTTTATCTCAATTATTAATCATTATTTCAATAGTGATACACTTATGTTCCGTTCTTTAGCTTGATTGTTAAAATCATCGATAATCTCCACAATATCACTATCTATATATTTGGAGTTACTCATATCAATAGTAACTTCTGCCCCTCCTTCAATTTCTTCTAAGGCCTTGAATACAGATCTTTTGTTGAAGAACGTCAGTTTTTCTGATAGAATCATTTTTATCTTTCGCACACCATTTTGGGTTTCCTCATTGATGGTAAATACATCCGACAATTTAGAAGGAATAATGGTAATGATTGCGACCAACATACCTAGAGATATTCCTTTCAAAAGATCAATAAATACAACTCCTAAAACCGTAGCTAAAAAAGGCACGAACTGCTTCCAACCAGCCTGATACATGGATTTAAACAAGGTAGGTTTTGCCAGCTTATAACCAACTACAAAAAGAATACTCGCAAGAACAGCTAAAGGAATCAAGTTGAGCACAACAGGGATTAAACTCACACATACTAAAATAAAAACACCATGAATAATGGCAGACATTTTCGTTTTACCTCCAGATTGAATATTTGCAGAACTTCGAACAATAACTTGTGTAATAGGAAGACCCCCAATCAGACCTGAGATAATATTACCTGAACCTTGAGCAAGTAGCTCTCGATTTGTGTTAGTCGTTCTCTTTTCTGGATCTAGCTTATCTGTAGCATCTACACAAAGTAGCGTCTCCAAACTTGCCACCACAGCAATTGTAACACCCGTCAACCATACATTCATATTGCCGATGGCTGAAAAGTCGGGTGAGGTGAAATTATTGAAAAACTGATTAAGGTTTGCAGAGGTAGGAACACTCACCAAATGCTCCGACTTGATATTCATTGAAGGGAAGTATTTGGTTGAAATGAGCTGGTATACAATTCCAAAAATCACAGCTACAAGAGGTCCTGGAATAATTTTGAATACCTTACTCCTATTCGTTAAAACTAAATCCCACAAAAGAAGAATAAATAAAGAGACTGTCGCAACGAGAATGGAACTTGGCGTCACAAAATCCAGCATATTTGTTAATTCAGAAAAAGTATTTTGACCATCCGACTGTTGAAAGGCCATGTCCCCTTCATAATCTTTATCATAACCGAAAGCATGGGGAATCTGTTTTACGAAAATAATAATTCCAATTGCCGCGAGCATTCCTTTTATAACAGCAGAAGGAAAATAAAAGCCAATGACACCTCCTCGGAGAATTCCCAATACTACCTGTATAACTCCACCAATTACAACGGCAACTAGAAATATTTCAAAGGCACCTAAATCTTGTATTGCATGCAAAACAATAATGGCTAATCCTGCGGCAGGTCCACTTACTCCCAATGACGAGTCACTAATTGCCCCTACCACAATTCCGCCGATAATTCCTGCGATAAGCCCTGAAAACAAGGGGGCCCCACTTGCTAAAGCAATTCCCAAACATAGTGGGACTGCTACAAAAAAGACTACTATACTTGCAGGTAAATCCTCCTGCCAATGTTTAAAAAAATTTGATTTCATGTTAAAGTTTAAAAATTAAAAAAAAGTGATCGTGTATTTTTAAACTATAACTTCGGGAGGGGAAAAATGTTCTTTAATATTGATTGTTCTGTAGAATGACGAATAATTGTAATGACCAGACTTATAATCTTGATAAAGCCCTGAAGCACTTAAGTCCTTAACGAAGTCTATTTCACCATCAACCTCTTGCTCCTCTTCATTTTCCTGGTTGTCCTCTTTTTCCTCACTGTCATCATTTTCATAATCAATCAAATCATCTTGATCGGAGGAAGATTTGGAATTATCAGAATCATGACTAGAGCCCTGAACATATTGAATCGAAAGATTTTGTGCTGTTGTTGAGTGAAAAAAAGCTATTTGAAATACAAATAACAAGAGGTAAACAATCGATTGATATTTTGGAATATACAATTTCACAGCATTTTTAGTCAGCTCAAAGATAGTAAATTTAAGAGATAACATTTAGCTCTTTACCTATTTTAATAAAGGCATCTATAGCCTTGTCTAGTTCACTCTTAGAGTGTGCTGCTGAGATTTGTGTTCGAATACGAGCAGCTCCTTTTGCAACAACCGGATAAAAGAACCCGATAGCATAAACACCTTCTTTTAGCAAACGATCAGCAAATTCCTGAGAAAGAGCTGCATCATATAACATTATCGGTACAATTGGAGAATCACCCTTCTTAATATCAAATCCTGCTGCGATAATTTTTTCTTTAAAATAACGCGTATTTTCCTCGAGCTTATCTCTTAAATCAGTCGAGGCATTGAGTAAATCAAATACTTTCAAAGAGGCTCCTACGATTGAAGGCGCAAGAGAATTTGAAAATAAATAAGGTCGAGATTTTTGTCTCAGCATTTCAATGATCTCTTTTTTTCCAGTTGTATATCCACCCATAGCTCCTCCAAGTGCTTTTCCTAAAGTTCCCGTGATAATATCAACACGATCCAATACGCCACAATATTCGGGAACTCCACGACCAGTTTTACCGATGAAACCAGCAGAATGACATTCATCCGTCATCACCAGCGCATCATATTTATCAGCTAAATCACATATCTCATCCATTTTTGCAATATCGCCATCCATTGAGAACACACCATCTGTAACTATGATTCTAAACCGTTGATCTTTCGATTTTATGAGCTGCTCCTCAAGATCACTCATATCAGAATGCTTATATCTATAACGTTGTGCTTTACATAACCTAACTCCATCAATGATAGATGCATGATTCAATTCATCTGATATAATCGCATCTTCTGCGGTGAATAGCGGTTCAAATAAGCCTCCATTTGCATCAAACGCGGCTGCATAAAGTATGGTATCCTCAGTTCCGTAAAAATTTGCGATTTTTTCCTCTAAAGCCTTGTGAATATCTTGAGTTCCACATATAAACCGAACCGATGACATTCCATACCCATGCGTATCTAATGCGTCTTTTGAGGCTTGAATCACTTCAGGATGAGATGATAATCCTAAATAATTATTGGCACACATAATGACCACATCATCTCCCGAACTAACCGAAACTTTTGCTCCTTGAGGAGTGGTAATGATACGTTCTCTTTTTAATAAACCATTTTTTTCAATTTCCTTTAGTTCATTTTCAAGATGGTCTTTCAATTTTCCGTACATAATGTTATTTTTTTCTGAATTTCTTTATTTTATTGCTAAGCAAATTGAAAAGAAGCTGTGAATCTTTTTGATTTAATTTCCTTCCAAATCTTTTTATTTTCCCAAAATATTCAAAGCTAAAGCGCTCACCTCCACTAATCCATGGAGAAGCCTCCCAAGCTGATTGTAAAGAACGAACTTCTGGAATTTCAAATCGAAAATCTCTAATATTCCCAAAATAATAGGGTGCAGATTTACCATATGTCATAAATGACTTTTTTAAATAAAAAGCTTCCTCATTAATTTTTATCAATTCTTTACCGAATAACCTCCATAAATAAGATTTTGAAATGCGAAAAGCATAATACAACCAAAAAACCAAAAACACATAAATGAAAATAGATTCTTGCTCAGTTAGCTCAAAATTGAATAATGACCATATGACCACAAAACCCACGCAATACCACATTCCCAGCCATGCACCCATAAGAACATTTATGAGAACATTACTCTCTGGAATTATTACTACTGTTACCATTTTAGACGAATCTTCAAAACTGATTCGTTCTCCAATCCATTTCATAAAACAAAAATAAAAAACCCCTAAGAAATCTTAGGGGTTTAATTATAATATCTTATCTATTAATAGTTCCATACGTCATGTTCCCACTTACGTATTTCACCTTTGATTCTTTCTGCTTCACGCAGTGCATCTACACCGAAACGGTAATCCTCAATATTTCGATCAAACTTATCTGACGTTCTATAAATTTGAGCATTGAACTTTCTTTTCCAAAATAGATCATCAAAGGTCATCCATTGCGCATCTGACTTGTCATTGTATGTGTAGTAATTTACGATCACATTTCTCAACTCAGGGAAATACAACCAAAACATTTCCTTTTCTTCAGTTAGTCCAACGTTGTCATCATATCCACGTGCATTTGATGAGGCTATCACCTCGACACCATTGTTGTAGACAACCATTGGGCCAATCTGATATTGATCTGGAGTTTCTGGTTCAGTATACTTAAACTTCGATACCGGTGCAATTGCGATTATACGCTTATCAAGCATAGATCTTTCTTTATCGAAAAACCAATCTTCCTTAATGTTGTATGCAACAATACCAGCAGAAGATTGATATACAATAGGTGCAGGTTTTTCTAAAACACCACCTGGAGTAGCATTGTCCCAATACTTGCGTATTTCATCTACGTTATCTTCAATATTTGTAGTGGCATATTCTCCAGCTAGAGAGTCAATCCAATCCAAAAATGGTAAACCGGTCTTTCTCAGTGTAATTTCATTACCATCATAATCGATATAACCATATGGCTCAGCACTACCAGCAGAGGCGATTACCCGGTCAATATCATTCTTAAACTTTTCATTCAAGAAATATTCATCACTTGAATTTTTAGTAAAGGGATATTTAAATTGATATCCATCTTCTTTCAGGATATAGTCTGGATCACTAATTCGATAAACAGTCAAATCACCTAAAAGTATATGACGTCTAATAATTGTCCATAGTGACCAACGTTCTTGATGTTTATTCCAATATGGATTATCTATGTCCTCTGGAGTTTTTGGAGCTTCATATAATCCATAATAAGAATCAAATGGAAAGAAAATTTCATGGTTTAATTTTTCTCGGGCATCAATTCTTGAAAATACACGCTTTGACCATACATAGTCAGCAAGCCTAACGTGCTCGTATGGCACTGCACTTCTAATTGGCACCTCATCTTTGATAACCACTCCGTCGATGATTCCGCCATCTAAAGTATTGTATGGTCCACGAGGTGGGACATCTTGCGCATTGAATGTAAAATTTAAAAATACACTAACAATAATTAATAATAACGTTCTCATAATCTTTTTTTTTTGAGCCTAATGTTATCTTGTAACAGCTAAAACAGCTTTAATAGACTCTGTTTTATTACTTCCATTCCTTTTGTAGTTAATCAGAACAGCGTAGTCTCTACCCGGCATTGCTTTCTTTAAATATTCCTTTTTCAATAAAGGACCTGAAAAAGTAAACTTATCACTTCCCACATACACCGTTCCTCCTGTAACTGTAAAAGTTACTCCATTTAACGGGCAATCAGCACCTAAAGTTACACGCAATCTAGTATTTGAACTTCTTGAAGCCTTATTACTTACCAATCTAGCTAATGGGAATGGTTTGACATCATACGGGTAGGTACCAAAGTTTATGGTATTTCCTTCTGCATCCTTTCCTGATAAATTTATATTAATTCGCGAACCTGGTCTATTTGCTCGTATCGTGTATCCTTTCTGACCATTAATGGTCGCAGGACTCACTGATGCTCCTGGTGCAGAAATACTGGTTGAAACTGTACCTGCCGTGGTAGCAAGCAATTTGTGAGGCCAACCAGCATATAATATATTCATTTCAGGTAATGAAACTGATCCTGCCTTTGTAACTACCTGAACTGCAGTATTGTAATTGGCTATTTTCATCTGACCATTCTTATCTTTAATGGCAACCGTACCACTTAATACCATTTCTCCTCCACTGGGTGCAGTAAATTCAACAATTGCTTTACCGTCTTTAGTCTCGACTACGGTACCTTGCTCAGGTTTAACAATAGGTTGCTTTTCAGTGTCATAAGCAACCATCATCACATCCATTCTTACCTTAGATCCTGCTGCTGCTGATGGCGGAGCAAAAGCACGACCTTCAACTGCATTAAACGAATAAGAACCACCACCGACTAAGCCTGCCAAATAGGACAGAGCATCTGCACGAGCTGTTAAGACCTCGCTTTGTAAACCTGAAAGTGCTGCGATCGCAGCTACAGCAGGCGCATGATCAAAGGTCATCCCAATCCAATGTAATGGACCAGTCTCTCCATTCGGATCCGGAATTTTCTCATTTTTAGTCAATCCTTGATATATTTTCTTGACTTCATAGGCTAAACTTGGATCCTCCTTTTGAATGTTTTTAATAGCTCCATCAATTTTAACTCCTAAATCAGCTATATCCTTAAATGCAAGAATTTTAGGGTCTTTAAAAGCTAGTCCTTTACCCTTTCCTGTTGAATCCTCAAGTTTAGAAATATCATTCACAGCTTTAACCATTAAAGCAGGTAACTTTGCTCTATAATCGAGCATTTGATCCCAAACCTTGAATCCCTCTGCTGATTTATTCGGCGCCTCAATGGATTCATTAATCCCCATAAGCAACATCTGCTCATCATATGCGTCTTTTTTTGCTACGTTTCGAAGATTCATTCGTATTGGCTTAACAAAGTCGTCGGACTTCGTAAGTCTCGGATTTTTAGTGTCCTGAAAATTTAAGGTTTGTCCTTTTTCTAAAATACATATTGGCTTTTCAGCTTTTGGGTCTAAATCTTCTTGAATTGCCTGGAAAATTAGAAGCTTAATTTTATCGATAAACTGAACTTTTTCCGCAGTCAATTTGTCAATATCTTCCATTACCGAGTATACCGCAGTAGCTCTTGGACTTTCCACTTTTTCTCCAGCTTCATTCAACGTAAATTGTTTTTCCTTTACTTTGTCTAACTGTGTATTACCACGCTGGTGTTCTGTAATATTACCAACTTGAATATTTTCCTCAATATTCACGAAGGCATCAAGGATGGACTTGGATACATTCAGTGCTAATAGCGCTGTAAGAACCAGGTACATCATCCCGATCATCTTTTGTCTTGGTGTTTCCTTACCTCCTGCCATGTCTGTTCTTTCTTAAATTAATTTTTTAAATTGTACTTTAAACTAAGAACGCATTGCCTTCAACATGTTACCATATACATTGTTCAAATCAGATAGATTTTGTGATAGAGTAGCCATATTCTCTCTGTAAGCCTGTGTATCACCTGCTGAAGCAGCTAAATCGCTCATTACAGATTTGATGCTGTCTTGAAGCTCTTGCATATTTGACATACTTGCCAAATATTCGTTTGAGCTTTTCAATTGAAGCTCATATGTATTATTCAAAGCTGAAATATTTGAACTTAATTTTTCCATTTCTGGACCAAAATTATTGCCCTCACCAGCAATGGCAGCTATTGAAGCTGCTGATGCCGAATACTGTTCAGATAATTCATTTAATTTTGCTGACGCGTTTTGTAAACTACTAACATATTCACCAGTAGCTCCTGTAGCAGAAGACATAGATCCTAATGATGAGGCATTTTCAGCCAAATTTGACATACCATCTTTGAGCCTACCAATTAATGCATTATCAATACCAGCATCATTTAATTTTTCGGCCAATTTATCAGCTTGACTTCCAGGTTCATCGTTACCAGCTTTAATTAGATCATATAAACCAACACCTTCAACCTCTTCTACACCCTCACCCTCAGTATCTGCAAGTTCAGGGAAAACTCGAGACCAGTCAGCGTCCAAATGAACAGGTTCTAAAACGGACATGATAAATATAACTGCCTCTGTACTCAAACCTACTATAAGCATTAAGGATGCTCCAGGCCAGTGCATAATTTTAAATAAGGCTCCCATAATTACGACCGCTGCACCTAGGCCGTATACATATTTCATAATATTTTTCCATGTCTTGCTTTCAAAAAAGCTTGTTCCGTGTCCACTCATTGGTTTTGATTTTTAATTTTAACTTAATTTGATTTGATTTTATTATTACTTGAGCTGAATATCACTTTGAATTTCCTCACCATTCTCAAGGTTTAATTCTTTTCCACCTCGTCCTAAATGTGTCATTACATTTCTGAATCCTATGTAAGATTTGGCAGAATCTTGATACTCAAACGTTCTGGTAGAGTTATTTAAGTAATATCCAATATCTTTCCATGACCCTCCTCGTAGAACCTTTCTTTTCTTAACAGGATGATCACCGTCTTTTGCTTCATATTCATAATCTGAATTCATGTCATGTCCAAATTCGTACTGTGACTCATCAAAGGCAGTTGAGCACCACTCAGCGACATTACCTGCCATACAGTATAAACCAAAGCCATTTGGATTGTACGAGTATACTTTAACCGTATGGAATCCACCATCTTCAAAATAACGACCTCTCATCGGCTTGAAGTTTGCTAGGAAACAACCACTCGCATTTCTAATGTATGGCCCTCCCCAAGGGAACTGAGATTGTTCGAGGTCTCCTCGAGCAGCTCTCTCCCACTCTGACTCTAAAGGCAATCTGAAATCATTTACAAATAAATCTCCATTGGATTGTAACCAACTGTGATAAATCTGGGTTCTCCAAACTGAAAAAGCCTTTGCTTGAGTCCAAGTAACACCTACTACTGGATAATTATCATATGCCGTATGCCAAAAATAATTTTTAGTCATTGGTGAATGAAAAGCATATGTAAAATCCCTTACCCAACACAATGTATCAGGGTAAACATTGATTCTTTCTTTGATAATAAATCTACTACGGTCAGTATGTCCACGTATGGCATTATGACCTCCCTTGCTATTTGAGAATCCCATATCTAAATCTTGACCTGGATTTTCCAATATGGTTCCATACAAGTTGTCAGGATCTGCAATTTGCTTACCTTCAATTGGCTGACCATCAGCATCTAATGCCTGATTAGTGTACACTGTTGTATCAACCCATACCTTATTATTATTGGCATCCATTGTGTAAAGCGTTGAACGATGAAGATCATCTCTTTTGTAATCCTTGGAAAGCGGATCCCTTCTTGATCTGTTGTACAAATTTTTATCTACATTTCCGAGACTATCATAGGAGAATGTTCTTCTTGAATCGACCGACTTTGTAATCACCTTACCTCTTCTTGCCGCCTCCTTGTAGTCAATCCAATAATAGTCAAAATACAATAATCTTGTGTCAATTTCACGTCTTCCATAAAAACGCTCCTGCTCACTGTAGAACATGTCAGAAAGTAAGAAGTTCGTTTCTGGATCTTGATAATCCAAAGGCATTTCCCAATCCAATGTTAAATACTTACGAGCCTCTAATCGACCCATCTGATATTTTTTGGCTTTTTTAGTAAGCTGGGTAGTATATCCTTTCTTTTGAGTTTTATCACCTTTAAATACACTTTTTCCTTTACTTGTGTAGTTTTCGAAGACAAAAGATTCCTCATTAGACCAATTCTTAATCTCTAAAACACCTTTCAAGTCTTTCGGACGAACCTCTAATCCGTTTATTAAGGTAACTTTTCCACCAAATAACTTTTTATTTGGTCCTGCTGCTTCTGCTCCTTTCATAAATGGAGTACCAATAATCAACATTGATTGGTCTACAGCTGCGTTATTCGTAGAGTCCATAAATAGCTCAAAAGGTGTATTTCCACCTTGAATATCAGAACCTGCATCATAAATTTCACCATAAGGACCCATTCTTATCCAAAAATCATCGGGAATCCTAACCCATTGCTCTGCATCAATTCCATAACTCCTTCGATATAGCTTTTCTCTTGCTATACTATCACGCACCCAATGCACAAATTGTCGGTATTCATTATTTGATATTTCTGTGGCATCCATGTAAAAGGCTTGCACAGAAACTGTTTTCTTT
>QOQC01000048.1 GCA_003331365.1 Flavobacteriales bacterium
CTTTTCTCCTGTAAAAATGAAAACTCTTGCATTCATCTCTTGCCTGTTATTATCGAATCTCTTACATAGTCAAATTGCCGATTATTTTGAAGGAAATCCAAAATGGTCATTAACCAGATCCTATACCCCTTCTGATATATACGAATGTGATACCACCATTAACTACACCTATTATATTGATGGCGATACACTAATAAATAATCTGAATTATAAAATTCTCATGAAAAAATCTGAAACAATTGTTCACAATGGGAATCCTGATTTTTGCAACTTCACAATTATTGACGATATGCCTTACTTTTTGATTCGTCAGTCTAATGACAGTATATTTTACATAAATAGTCAAGGAGAAGATGCCTTAATGGTCAGCTATAACGTTTCTGTAGGAGGCACTTTTTCTGGATCAATCGGAATATTTAGTGGGTATACTGTAAACTATATAGATACCGTGATTATCGATGGTGAAGTTCGCAGGCGATATCACGAAGATACTTCGTTTAATTCTTTATGGCACTCATACATCATAGAAGGGCTTGGACATTTTCATGTTGGACAAGGGGAGTTCGTAACCAACTGGTTAGGTTTCAATGAAATGTTCACATTTGTTTACTTGAAGTGTTTTTCGATGAATGATAATGTCCAATGGCAACACCCAGATTGGGGCAATTCAGATTGTGATTTTCAGGAAAATTTAAACATTTCAGAACCAATGGAGTCATCAATATTACCGATTATACCAAATCCTGCCAGCGACTTAATTCATGTAATCAATATAAATAAAGGAGATCTATTTTCTATTCATTCTGTTTCCGGAAAAAAAATGTTCGTTGAAAATTATAATGGCGAAAGTATCAATATTGAATCTCTAAAGCCCGGAACATACTTTTTGCACCACGAAAGAGGAATTCAAAAATTTGTGAAATTATAGTCTTAAGATTTTTTTTTACTTTTAATCCAACTCATATTTGTATATCTTAATTGAAGATTTATAAAATCCGTAAAATGAATATAATCGAAACCTCAGACTTATGTAAGAATTATGGGAATGATGTGGGCATCAAAAACATAAATCTAGAAATAAAAGAAGGTGAGATTTTTGGTTTCATTGGACCCAATGGTGCCGGAAAATCAACATTCATTAGAACACTTTTAGGCTTGTTACACCCTTCAAGTGGAACAGCAAAAGTATTGGGCTACAACATCAATAATAAATCGGAAGAAATACGAAAAAAGTTGGGCTATCTTCCGTCAGAAGTGAATTATTATGATGGGATGAGTTCTCGGGAGCTTCTGGAATATCATTCGGGCTTCTACGATAATGTGGATATGAAAAAAATCAGAACATTAAGTGAAATATTTGAATTGGACTTGGATCGGAAAATTGAAGAACTTTCTTTTGGAAACAAAAAAAAATGTGCAATAATACAATCTGTGATTCATGAACCTGATTTATTGATTCTAGACGAGCCTACGTCGGGACTTGACCCTTTAATGCAAAATCGTTTTTTTGAGTTGTTGGAGGAGGAAAACAAAAAAGGAACCACTATTTTTTTTAGCTCACATATTTTAGCAGAGGTTCAACGATTATGCAATCGCGCAGCAGTGATTAGAAAGGGAGAGATTAGTGCCGTTGAAGACATTCTGAGCCTCTTGGAAAAACAAATGAAAAAAGCACGTTTTGTATTCAAAGAAAAAAAAGAGCTGACATTTATTTCAGGAGTGCAAAATCCAACCTGGACAAATAATAAATTGACCTTTGATTACATTGGCCCTGTAAAGGAATTAATCCAATGGATGAATCAGCTTGAACTTCAAGATGCTGTTTTGGAAGAACCTGATTTAGAAACCATTTTTATGAACTATTATCAATAAGTATGAACCTGAACTTATTTAAAAAGGAATTAAAAAGAAATCGTAAAAATTTTATGATTTGGACAGGTATTGCTGTGGGTTTTACGATTATGATTATTTCTTTATATCCTTCTTTTAAGGATATGGGTATTGAAATGGGAAAGGCCATTCCTAAAGAAATGGCGAAAGCTTTTAATATGGATATGTCCTCTTGGCAAGAGGTTTCCGGATATTATAAAACCTATTTTGGTTTTCATATCATTATTATACTTTCAATTTTTGCTTGCTCCTTTGGTGCGAGTATTGTATCCAAAGAAGAAAAAGACCGCACTTCAGAATTTCTATTGACCAAACCCATCTCAAGGAAAGCTATTTTCTTAACAAAAGTGCTTGCCTTAATGTGCTATATTTCTTTCAGCTTCCTGGCACAAACGATGATTCTTGTGTTGATGATTTTTGCCGTAGTAAGTAATGATGTGAATTGGAATCATATTATTGAAATGCATATAAATGGTTACGTGCTTTGCCTATTTTTCGGGGCGGCTGGCTTATTACTATCACAAGCGGTTATGGGGGTTAAAAATTATATGGGTCCGGTTGTGGGAATAGTAATGGGGACTTACTTTCTCCATGCCATTGGTTCTGCAATTGATGATGCTAATTGGATTTCAAAATGCTCTCCATTTCATTATTTAGGAGTAGACGATTTTTCACCTCTTTCAATACTTATTATTATGCTACTGGCCCTTATATTCTTATATACGGGCTTCAATATTTTTAAGCGAAAAGATATTGGAGCATAACAATAGAAGTGCTCAAATCGGTCTCCAAATATTTATTTTTGAATACTTATATCAAAGCGGTCCAACATCATGACTTTATGCCATGCATTCAAAAAGTCTTGTGCAAACTTGTTTTTTGCATCATCACTTGCATAAACCTCAGCAATCGCTCTCAACTCTGAATTTGACCCAAATATAAGATCAGCTCGAGTGGCTGTCCAGATCATTTTCCCATTCGATCTATTGTGTGCAACATACAAACCTGGATTGTCTTTACTAGGACTCCATTTGTATGTCATATCTAATAGATTAACAAAGAAATCATTTGTTAATCTACCTTGATTTTTTGTCAATATTCCATAATTCGAATGATCATAATTTGCGTCCAATGAACGCATACCTCCCACCAATACTGTCATTTCCGAAGGAGACAATCTCAACTGCTGTGCCTTATCTACGAGAAGTTGTTCTGTGGATAAAGTGTAATTTACTTTTTCGTAATTTCTAAAACCATCAGCTAAAGGTTCTAAATAATTCACCGATTCAACATCTGTCATTTCTTGTGTCGCATCTGTTCGACCAGGAACGAATTTTGGTAAAACAAGCTCATCGATAGAATTACTTACGGCATTTTCAATCGCAACATATCCCCCGAGTATAATCAAGTCTGACATAGAAACTTTTGAGTTATGGTTCTGATTAAAAGTCACCTGAATTTCTTCGTATTTATCCAATACTCGTTTCAATTGATTCGGATTATTTACCTCCCAGTTTAGTTGTGGTTCAAGTCTAATTCTTGCCCCATTTGCACCGCCTCGTCTATCTGAATGACGGTATGTTGAAGCGGAAGCCCAAGCTGTCGAAATTAATTCATGAGATAGTAGACCTGAATTCCGTATTTCTTTGCTTAATTCTACTATTTCCGATTCACTAATTACATCAAATTTTTGATTTGGGATTGGGTCCTGCCAGACAAAATCATCTTTAGGTACTTCCGGACCTAGGTAGGTAGATTTTGGTCCCATATCGCGATGTGTTAGCTTGAACCATGCCCTGGCAAAGGCGAGGTCAAATTCTTCTGGATTCTCTAAGAATCTTTTTGAAATCTTTTCATATTCCGGATCAAAACGAAGAGATAAATCTGTTGTTAACATCGTTGGAAGATGCTTTTTATTTTCATCAAAGGCATCAGGGAAAACAGGTTCAGAATCTTTCGCTACCCATTGATTGGCTCCTGCAGGACTTTTTGTTAATTCCCATTCATTTCCAAATAATACTTTGAAATATCCGTGATTCCATTCTGTAGGAGTTTTGGTCCAAATTACCTCTAATCCGGAAGTTATGGCATCAGCCCCTTTACCACTTTTATATGTACTTGTCCATCCAAATCCTTGTTCTTCAATGGGTGCGGCTTCGGGTTCTTTCCCAACGTGAGATGAAGGACCCGCTCCATGGGTTTTACCAAGAGTATGACCACCGGCAATCAATGCCACAGTTTCCTCATCATTCATACCCATTCTCCCGAAGGTTTCTCGTATATCATCTGCTGCCTTTAAAGGGTCAGGTTCTCCTCCCGGCCCTTCTGGGTTTACGTAAATTAATCCCATTTGAACTGCTGCTAAAGGATTTTCCAATTTCCGGCCATCTGAGTACCTTTCTGAGTCTGAAAGCATGTTTTGCTCACTTCCCCAATAAACATTTGCATTGGGCTCCCAAACATCTTCCCTACCCGCAGCAAAACCAATGGTCTTGAATCCCATATCTTCTAGGGCAACATTCCCCGCCAAAATCATCAGATCGGCCCAAGATATTTTATTTCCATACTTTTTCTTTACTGGCCACATCAGTCTTCTCGCTTTGTCCAGGTTCCCGTTATCTGGCCAACTATTCAAAGGTGCAAAGCGTTGCATTCCATCTCGAGATCCACCTCTCCCGTCAGCAGTTCGATACGTTCCTGCACTATGCCAAGCCATTCTAATGAATAAACCGCCGTAATGACCCCAATCAGCCGGCCACCAATCCTTTGAATCGGTCAATGCAATTTTAATGTCATTTTTTAGTGCCGTATAATCAAGTGAATTGAAAGCATCTATGTAAGAGTATTTTTCGCCATATGGGTTGGTTTTCTCTGAATGTAATTTTAGTGGCGTTAAATCCAATTGATTAGGCCACCAATCTTTAAGCGTTTTAGGTATTTCATCTCTCGAAGAGACATTGGTCGAAATACGATTTTGTGTTTTGTTGGACTCTTCTGATTTAACGTCAAAACCTAAAGGACATTTCCCCCCCTGACTCACATCCTGAGAATAAGTGAAAAACGAAAAAAACAAACAAGCGGAAAAAAATACAGGTTTCAACATTTTTTTTTAAATTTTAAGTTTGACACATGACATGTTAAATATAAGGAAATTCTAAGCTGAAATTCAATCTGAATCTTTATAAGGTCCTCTAAAAAAGGAGCCTATTGAAAGATTCGAACATAGTCTACGGCCATCGTTTGGGGAAATTGTGTATTTGAATCGGGGCTTCCAGGCCAATTCCCTCCTACAGCGATATTAAATATAAAGAAGAAATTCTGATGAAACTCTGTCAGCTCAGAACCGCTTATATCCATGATATGATATTGCACATCATCTCTCAAGAATCGGATACTGCTTTGATCCCAAATAATTGAAAATACATGAAATTCTTCAGCATATAGTTCACCTGAAGGAAGAGAGCTATTCCCCCCGTAATTGGCGTGACTGCCATTGTCTAGCCAATGCAAAGTCCCATATATTGTACGATCATTGTATCCATCACCCCCTATCATCTCCATTATATCTATTTCGCCACACCCCGGCCAGCTAGCCGACGTTATATTATCTCCAAGCATCCACAATGCTGGCCACATTCCTTTTCCATACGGAAGTGAAGCACGAATATCTATACGTCCGTATTTGAATGATTGAATACCCTGTGTTTTGATCCTTGAAGACGTATAATTAAAACCACCTGCAAACTCTTGTTTGGCGGTAATCTTCAAAAGTCCATCGGATACCGTGGTATTTTCAGGCTTATAATATTGTAATTCGTTGTTCCCCCAGCCAGGAAGTCCGCCTGGATCGTTACCTATTTCATGAACCCAGTCAGATGACAAAGAATTTCCTTCGAATTCATCTTGCCAAACCAAAGTCATTCCGGAGTAAGACAAAGGGGTTTCATAGCCGGTTGTGGGAATTCCTCCGGTGAAACCTTCTTCGGTTATTTCAACAGTTTCAGAAAATTCAATAAAATCATAATAGCTTGAATGTGCTCTTGTAAGAATTTGATAAGTACCTGCAGAGGTATATGTGTAGGATGCCATTCCGTCTGAGGCTTCCTGATAGGTTGAATCATCACCATCATAAAATGTAAAGCTGTAGAAGTTAGCATTATCAGCTATAGCTGTCATGTTTACGGTTGATCCATCAACCTCAGCAATGGTTACCAGATTTTCTGGAAGAACTGCAGATGGTGTAGGCTCAGGATTACAATCTGAGGCAACACAAAGAAGCAATACGAGCGACAAAAAAGGAATTTTTCTAATCATGTTTTACTCTGCTCTTAATTTCAAATACCAATGCAAGCCCTCTGATGCCGGTTCATGATCGTATTGTAAACTCATCGTCGAATCAGTTATTGATAAAATTTTATAAGACCTCACTCCCGTATAAAATCCAATAAACGAGTTATTTGAAACAGTCAATGTTGCTTCACCGTCCTCCTCAACTACTGACCATTGCTCACCGAGCTGGTCCTCATAGGGAGCAGTAAAGTCCCCTAAGTTTTGAAAAGAACCTGGAAATGCCGACTCAAATGAATTATGAATGTATACATCACCATTTGTAGCCATATCGAATTTAAAAGCATCTAAATGAAAGGTATACCTGTCGTCATATAATCCACATCCGGGCTTGTCATTTGGACCAGCAGACCACCACTCAGGCACATCTCCAAGAGGACTTACCGGATCAGGTCCAACGCCAAAATGAGCAGTTTCGTTCGAATCAATATACCATGTCTTAAATCCAGCGCCATCAGCCCCTCCTGTTAGGGCATTATAGTATGGATTGTCTAAAAGCGATAAATCGGTTTGGTCAATAACAATCTCTTGAGAAGTAGAGTTGCTTCCTCCCTGATTGAAAACAGTGAGCGTAACCGTGTACGTTCCCGCATTGGGATAAATCCCTTGTACATTTGCCCCCTCACCTTTAAGGCCATTTCCGAAATCCCATATGTTCACCATATTGCCATTAGGCGCAGTGAAATCAATGATATTTGGATTTGCGACAGAAGGCGCATAAGAAAATGTGGCATCCGCATCTGATGGAGGATCGCCTAGCTGAGGATTGTCTTTTTTACAAGAATTCAGAGAGAAAAACCCTAAGGTTAAAATTAATAATAGTGTAGTTTTCATAAGTTTCATTCTAAATTTATCAGTATCCCGGATTTTGTGACCAATTTCCTCCAGCAAGATCAATTTCTATTTGTGGAATTGGGAAGAGTTCATGTTTGTTAGGTACAAATCCATCAATATATTGTTCGGCCTGACCTGTTCTTACAAGATCAAAAAAACGATGTCCTTCACAAGAAAGCTCTAGTCTGCGTTCGTTATAAATATCTTCAATAGAACCTATAGGAACGGGCTGTACCCCCGCACGAGAACGAACCTGATTCATATATCCTTGTGCAGTTCCAGAATTTCCATTTTGGTAGTGTGCCTCTGCAGCCATTAATAAGACGTCGGCGTAACGTATCGCTTTATAGTTCAACGGGCTCGTCAAGTCATTGTCTGGCAAGCCTATTTCACCTTGTCGCTTGATGTATTTGTTATTGTAATATCCTGTATGGCCACCAGCCCCAATCGCATAAGTAATCAAGTCTGGATTATCCTGCTCTGCAATGAAAGCATCCAAATCGAGTACCGTTACTTCTCTTCGTCCATCAAATGAAGCGAAGGCATCATATAAATCCTGAGTAGGTAAATTATAGCTGTTACCATCACCATAAACAGGACCAACATACTGTCTTATACCCTGAAATCCAGGACCAGCATTTCCTTCAAGGCACACAAAACATCCATAACTTCCTCCTTCCGCTCCTGAATACTCCACATCAAAAACAGTTTCGCTATTGTTTTCAGTAGCAGAGTAAAATAGTTGTTCATAATCTCCTAGCAAAGCATAAATTCCACTATTGATGACCTCATCAAACATACTTGCTGCTTCGAGAAATTTATTCTGATACAAATAGACTTTTCCTAATAGAGACTTCGCTGCGCCTTTACTCGCCTTCCCTTTGATTAAGGTAATATCATCCAAAACAGGGAAAGCAGCACTCAGGTCAGCTTCAATTTGAGCATAAACATCTGCCACAGGTGCTCTTGGAATTTGGGTAACTTCTTCGGCACCTATTCTTTTATCAATTACTAACGGAACATCTCCGAAAAATTTAACCAGCTCAAAATAATAGTAGGCACGTAAAAATCGAGTTTCAGCAATGATTTTATCCTTCCCGTTAAACTCAATGTTATCCTTGTTTTCCATTATGAAATTACAACGTGTAATTCCGGTGTACATCCAGCGCATAATGCTTCGAAGCTCGAGGTTCACCCCTCCGTGAGTCATATCACTTATCTGATGTAAACCTTGGGTATCGTTCACACTTTCTCCTCCAGCAATAGCATCGTTAGAGGCAATATCACCAACCCAAACATTAACAAATGTACTTTGCAATAAATCATAGGCTCCTATTAAGGCCATTTCATAATCCGCTGGAGTTTGAAAATAGTTTTCAGCATCTTGCGTGTATGGCGGAGAAATGTCAAGAAACTTGTCACATCCAGTAAACGTCAATGAAGAAATGACGGAAACAAAAAATATCGATTTTTTAATTACTCTTTTCATTTTCTTAAAATTTAATATTAATACCACCCATAATTGATCTAGCTTGTGGGTAGAATCCAAAATCAACCCCGTTAGATAGTGTCCCACCACCAATTTCAGGGTCGTAACCTAAATAACGATTAAGTGTAATTAAGTTATTTCCGGCTATGTAAATTCGTAAGGATTCAACCTTCATCTTTCTTGTCCATTTTTTAGGGAAAGTATACCCCACTTGAACATTCTTCAAGCGAACAAAAGAACCATCCTCAACATAGTAATCTGAAAATACATTATTACGCGTAGCGCCTGTTGTTAATCTAGGATCAGTATTGGAAGTCCCTGGACCAACCCAACGGTTAATTACATAGTCTAGCTGATTTGCATATGGCTGCTGTCTTTCATAATTTCTAATGATTTCTTGTCCAATCGCAGAATAGATGTTTGCAGACATATCCACACCTTTAAATCTCAAATTAAAGTTGAACCCCATCACAAAGTCAGGAATTGGAGATCCCAAATAAGTCTTATCATCGTTGTCTCCAAAGCTAATGACTCCATCATCATTCTGATCAACAAAAATAAAATCTCCTGGTTGAGCCCCATCTTGTTCAATAGGATGATTGTCAATTTCCTCTTGGGTCTGGAAAATACCGGCAGTCTGGTATCCGTGGAAGTAACCAATAGCATATCCTTCTTCAAATCTCGTGGCTACATCACCTCCTACACTAAACTGGGCTCCCGGTAAGAAGTCAACTCCTTCAGGAACAGCTGTTACTTTATTGGTAATTGCTGAAAAGTTAAAGTTTACATTGGCTAGAAGGGCGCTGGTAAGACTTGTGTGATAACCAAGCTCTATCTCAAGACCCTTGTTAGAAACATTACCAGCATTTATGATTGGTGGATAGCCTCCAGCACCAAAAGACCCTATAACTGCCGAAACATCAGGCTGAAATAAAAGATCATTTGTATTCTTAATGAAGTAGTTTGTTGTAAAGTCTACATGATTCCAAAAGGTCATATCAGCACCTACATTAAATTGACGCGTTGTTTCCCATTTCAAATCTGGATTGGCAGCACGACCGAGTGCAGTACCTACTGTAATTAAATCATCGAAAACATAAACACCCTCACCGTTTAACAAAGCACGATAAGCAAAATTCGCAATCTGGTCATTACCAGAAATACCATAGCTCAGTCGAAGCTTCATGAAATCAATAAACTCAACATCGAAAAACGACTCCTCCGAAATCAACCAAGCTCCAGAAATGGTTGGAAACATACCGTATCTATTGTTTGGTCCAAATTTGCTCGAACCATCTCTTCTTAAAATACCTGAAATAATATATCTAGAATCGAAAATATATTCCGCCCTTAAGAATGCGGATAAGAGTCTCTCTTTAAATTCCCATGAACCCGCATTGTTCAAGAATCCTCCAGGTGCAGTGTTCGCAGATATGTCAGCATATTCCCAAGAATTGTTTGGAATATTAAACGCTGTTCCATTCAGGTTGGACCCCTTTCGCTGAAATACTGACAATCCTAATGTGGCTTTTAACTTATGTACATCAGCAAAGGTGTTGTCATAATTGAAATAACTTTCGAAGGTGAGGTCTGTAAATGTCGATCTTGATTCATTGACACTTGCTCCTCTCTCAATGAAAACACTGTCTGCGATTTCGACTACAGGTGCTTCAAGATCCGCATTGATGGCAGTGTTGGCATATTTACCTGTTCCATACCAAGCCAATGGAGAAAAAGATTTGCTATCTACTGTTGCGTGGTTGTAGCTAAATCGATTGGTAAATGAAAGATGCTCACCAAAGTCATAAACCAATTCTTCCTTACCAACAAATTTGTCCGCTATCGTGCTGTTGAAGGTGTTCTCCATTTGAGCAATTGGATTAATTATATCTGCAACTTCTTCCAGATAGCTATAATTTCCATCAAGGGTTCTGATTGGTTCATTTGGGAAAGCATTTATGGTATTATACAAAACAGAACCTATTCCATTTTCGGCTAAAGTTGATCTTGTGTCACTTGAAAAAAGTAAAACTGAATTGAGTTTTAGCTTACTAGAAAGTTCAGTGCTTAAATTTAATCGTGCATTATACCTTGAAAAATTGGCTTTAGCCCCTCCTACGATTCCTTCTTGAGAAAAATAAGTAGCTCCAAGCGAGTACCTTGTCTTTCCGCTTCCTCCATTGATTGAAAGACTGTAGCTTTCAACTGGTGCGCTTTGAAATACAGTATCCTGCCAATTCGTGCCAACACCGAGTGCTGTATTTGGAAATGGCATTTCCTGACCACCAAAGGCAAACATTTCATTTTTAATCACCGCATATTCCTCAGCTGTTAGCAAATCAAGTCTCTTTGCTGTTTCTTGAATTCCTCTATACGCAGTGAATTCAATTTGAGGTTTAGCTCCTATTTTACCTTTCTTGGTTTCAATAATAATTACCCCATTAGCCGCACGCACTCCATATATACCTGCTGTTGCATCTTTTAAAACGTTCACTGACTCAATATCCGCAGGGTTCAATGCATTTAAACCTTCAGAGTCATATACTACTCCATCAACTAGAATAAGTGGATCATTATCACCAAAAGTGGATAACCCTCTAATTCGGATACTTGATGACCCTCCAGGGGAACCAGAGTTTGTACTGATATTCACCCCAGAAACCTGTCCCTGAAGTGCTTGGTCCATTCTTGATAAATTTAGTTTTTCAATATTTTCGCCCTTGACCTTAGCTGCGGCACCTGTAAGTTCCTTACTTCTTGAACTACCATATCCAACGATTACAACCTCCTCCAAAATTTGGCTGTCAGTTGACATCTTTACATCAATTTTTGTGCGTCCAGCAACAACAATTTCCTGCTTATCAAAACCAATAAAGAAATAGCTTAATGTGAGCTCTTCAGAATTATTTGTTGTGATAGAATAATTTCCATCAAAGTCGGTCAAAACTCCATTATTGGTTCCTTTTTCGACAACCTTTACATTTGGTAGAGGTGCATCCTTGTCATCGGTGACATTTCCGGTAATGGTTATTTGCTGAGAAAATGATGAAAAATTAAAGATTATGATTAGGCCAAACGCCGTCCATATGTTTTTCATAAAATAGTTTTTGGTGACGTAAATATATCACAATATTTTTTAATAAGTGTAAAAATTACACTATGTGTCCTTTCAATAGAGTTAAATAACTGAAAATAAAAAAATTAAGTCAACTTTGTTTACTTATATTGAATAAATTTGTATTCTAAATCCTTACTTAAAAGAAGAAATGATGAGGTTCACTTTGACACTTTTGGTCTGTTTACATGCCCATATTCTCTATTCAAAAGTCGATACGCTTTTTGTTTACAGTGAGGTCATGGATAAGTCCATCCCCAACCTCATTATCACTCCGCAAGATTATCAGCAAAAAAAAGAATCCTTCCCTGTTCTTTATCTTCTTCATGGTGCAGGTGGTTATTTTAGTAATTGGATGTTCAGAGTTCCGGAAATTGAAAAATACGCCAGTGATTATGGAATCATCATTGTATGTCCAGATGGTAATAAAACTAGCTGGTACTTTGACAGTCCTGTTGATTCAAGCAGTCAGTATGAAACATATATTTCAAAAGAATTAATCAGTTTGGTAGATAAAAAATACAATACCATTCAATCCAAAAATGGAAGAGCCATTACGGGCTTAAGTATGGGTGGGCATGGTGCATTGTACATTGCTTTTAAACATCAGGATATGTTTGGAGCAACTGGAAGTATGAGCGGTGGAGTTGATATCATTCCTTTTGCCTCAAAATGGAATATTCATGAAGTATTGGGAAGTTATGAAACAAATAAAGAATTGTGGAAACAAAATACGGTCATCAACATGATACACCTTTTAAACGGACAGCTTAAAATCATACTTGATTGTGGTACCGAAGATTTTTTTACTGAGGTAAACCAAGCCTTACATGAAAAACTTATTGCTCATGAAATTCCTCATGAATATAGTACAAGGCCTGGAAATCATAATTGGGATTTTTGGCGTGAATCTATCAAAATTCACCTCATCTTTTTTGATGATTTTTTTAATCAAAATTGAGTAATTAACCCAATTCAAATAACGAATCTATCATTCTATTACGCACCATTTGAAATATCCTTTTATTTAATGAACGTTCACTTTTTAGATATTGTTGAAATTCCACAAGCGAAAGTTGACCCGTAATCATTCCTTGGATTTCTTTTTTTAGGCTGTTGTCACTCTGAAAAGCTTGAACAATTGCCTCTGTCCGCTTTTTATTATCCATCAAATTGAAGATAACTCGTTTCGACTTAAAGTAACTTTTTACCCGCAGGATTAAAAGACTATGCTGCATTTTAATAATCGGACGAAGTACCATATTCTGGAAAAGCTCTTCCTCTTTGATCTCACCTTCAGTAAGTGTTTCTGGAAGTTTTGGCCTTTTTTTTTCCATGTTTAATTGTTATAGAACGACCCCATCACACGATCATCGAAATGATATCCGCCATTTGACTCTTGCTTGTCGAGTTTTTTGTATTCCACAAGACCCCAAAGTAAAAATTCTTTAAAAAATAATTTATCCGACGGACTTGCTAATGCTTGATACATTTCCACAATCTCACCCAATGGTTCAATAGCATTTAAAATTTCCGCATATTCGGCATCGTTTATATCAGTGGGTAAAGAAAAAGAGCTGTTTTCCATAACCCAAGATACAACAGCATCAAATTCATCACTTGAGCCTGGCTTACTAAGTTTTTTGATTTCTCGAAAGCTTTCATTAAATAGGGTTTTAATTGCATTGCCAAAGAGTAAAAGAGCCACATTTTCTGCTCCTTCCTGTTCTCCCTCATATACCAATTCTACTTTCCCTGTGATGGCAGGTATTACGGCTAAAAAGTCAGACATCCGTACTGTTGTCTTATCCTGCATTGTAGTCAACATTCTATGGGTTGCACCACTTATTAAATTTTCATACATGGTAATACTCATGCGCGCAGAAACACCACTCTTTGCATCAATCAATTCGTTGTTTCTGGCTTCAAAACCTATTTGCTCAATTAATGTTTTGGCAAGCTCGGGAACATAAATATCGTCCGATTGAGTGTGCTTGGCAATCTCTTGGTTTGTGATTTTTTTGGCTAAGTCAATTGAATTGGGATAATGTGTAATGATTTGAGAGCCTATACGGTCCTTAAGTGGGGTCACAATACTTCCGCGATTTGTATAATCCTCAGGATTTGCCGTAAAAACAAAATTAACATCCAATGGCAAGCGAATCTTAAAGCCTCTAATTTGTACATCTCCCTCTTGAAGAATATTGAATAGGGAAACCTGAATCCTAGCCTGTAAATCAGGAAGCTCATTTATAACAAATATGCATCGATTTGCTCGTGGAATCATTCCAAAATGAATGACTCTCTCGTCGGCATAAGAAAGTTTTAGGTTGGCTGCTTTTATTGGGTCTACATCACCAATAAGGTCAGCTACGGTAACATCCGGTGTTGCCAGTTTCTCTGAAAAACGCTCCGAACGGTGCACCCATGATATCGGAGTTTGATCTCCTTTATCCATTATTAGTTCCTTAGCATAATAAGAAATAGGGTTCATTGGGTCATCATTGATTTCTGAACCTTCAACAATCGGAATATATTCATCAAGTAAATCGGTTAAGGAACGGGCTATTCGGGTCTTTGCCTGACCTCTTAATCCTAGAAGATTAATATTGTGTTCCGATAAAATGGCGTGAATGAGCTGCGGAATTACCGTTTCATCATAACCAATTATTCCATCAAAAATCGTTTGCTTCGCTTTCAACTTTTGAACTAAATTTTCTCTAAGTTCTGTCTTGATCCTTTTAGAAACATAGCCCTGTTTTTTGAGGGCTCCTAGTGTTTTAATTTCTTGAACGTTCATACTTATCTTTTAATATTTTTTTTGCGGTTTGTTTCGTAGTCTTCAAAAATCATTTCTCCCAAACCTTTCAGTCCTGTATAAAATGCCTTTCCCTGATTTGCCGAAGTGAATTCCTGAACAAATTGTCTGAGATATGGGTCTTGAGCGATCATAAATGTTGTAATTGGAATCTGAAGTTTTCGTGCTTGTTTTGCCATATTCAAGCACTTTCCAGTGATGAATTCGTCTAATCCATTACTGTTTTTGTAATACTCCCCACTGGGAAGCTTAATACAAGAAGGTTTTCCATCGGTAATCATGAAAATTTGTTTGTTGGTTTGTTTCTTCCGACGCAAAATATCAAGTGCTAAAGACATTCCTGCCACCGTATTGGTATGGTACGGGCCAACCTGAAGATAAGGCAAATCCTTAAGTTTTATTGTCCATGCGTCGTTACCAAAAACCAAGATATCCAAAGTGTCTTTTGGGTAGCGCGTTCGAATCAACTCAGCCAATGCCATGGCTACTTTTTTAGCAGGTGTGATTCGATCCTCTCCATAAAGGATCATACTATGACTGATGTCAATCATGAGGACCGTACTCATTTGTGCATTAAAATGTGTATCGTTCACAACTAAATCTTGTTCGGTGAGTATGAACTCTCCTGGTCCATGATTAACTTGGGCATTTTTGATACTCTCGGTCATTGAAATTTGGTCTAATGAATCCCCAAAAGCATAATTCTTCAAATCCCCAGTGTAATCATCACCTAGTCCCGAATAATTGGTTTTATGATTCCCTTGTCCCGATTTTTTCAAGGAACCAAATATCTGATTTAAAGAGCGCTGTCTGATCAGCTGTTCTGTTTTTGAGGTAATTTGAAGACCTTTACCCTTATTTTTTTTTGGGTCATCATTCAAAAAGCCTTTTTTCTTAAGGTCTTCGATAAAATCTTCTTTGGAGTATTCATTCGAATATAATTTGTACTCTCGATCGAGTTCGTCCATCCAATTGAGTGTTTCATCCACATCTCCTGAAGTAAAAACAATGAGCTCTTGAAAGATATCAAAGAGACGCTCAAAAGGTAATTGCTTCTTTTTCTCAT
>QOQC01000049.1 GCA_003331365.1 Flavobacteriales bacterium
CCTGAAATTTCTTTGAACACGCCTGATAATAAAACTTTAAACCTATCTGACTTAAGAGGAAAATACGTTTTGGTAGACTTTTGGGCATCTTGGTGTGGTCCTTGTAGAAGAGAAAATCCAAACGTTGTCAAGTTGTTTAAAAAATATAGAAAAAAGAATTTTACCATATACTCCGTATCTCTGGATCAGGACGGTACAAAATGGAAGCAAGCCATAAAAATGGACAATCTTACATGGCCAAATCATGTTAGTGATTTGAAAGGTTGGAATTCCGTTGTTGTGCCCACATTTAATATACAAGGTATTCCATATACAATTTTAGTGAACCCTGAAGGTAAAATTATCGGTGTAAATCTAAGAGGGAAAGAACTCGAAGACAAACTAGAACAGATTTTTAAATCTTAAACATGAAATACATAATTACATTACTGCTTTTTCTTTTCGTAAATACTGCTATGGCTCAAAACGCAGAGCTCAATATTGCGGGATCTATATTTAATTCACCTACAGATACTTTATATATATCTCAAGTTTTTGAAGAAGGTAAATACAAAACATATGACACCATTCTTCTCGATGAAAAGGGCAATTTTAATTCAAAGATTGTACTGCCAAAAGAGGATTATTATATCGCTAAATTAGGTGACTCGGATATCCACTTGGTCATCCGCGAAAAGAATGATATCAAAATATACGGGGACGGTCGAAAGTTAAATGAATTCTGTAATATTTTGGGTTCTGATGAATCCAACTCAATGAATAAGTTTGATAAAGTCATTAAGAAATGGCAAGCGAAAAATGATTCAGTGATGCTCGTTATTTCTCAAGACAAGGAGAAAGAAAAAGAAATCAATGATTACATGACACAAGAATTCAGTCGCTTTCAAACTGAATTGAGGTCCTTTATTGGCTCGAATCAAAATTCTGCAGCCCTTGTAATGGCTTTAGGTTCCATTAGTATGGAAAAGAATACAGATTCATATGAGTCCATTATTAATCAAATCAATAAGGCATTTCCAAATGGCTATACTGTAAAACAACTTGTCAAGCAATTTCAAGAATTTAAAGTCGAAATAGAAGCATCTAAACCACTTGCAATAGGAAAAATCGCGCCTGACTTTGAAGAGCTCATGCTCGATCAAAAAACAACAATGAAATTATCAGATTTAAGAGGCCAAGTTGTACTTATTGATTTTTGGGCATCTTGGTGTGGACCATGTAGGCGGGAAAACCCAAATGTGGTCAAAACCTATGAAAAATATAAGAAAGATGGATTCACCATCATGAGTGTCTCTTTAGACAAAGACCTTAAGAAATGGAAACAAGCCATTGAATTAGATAATTTGTCTTGGCCAAATCATGTAAGCGATCTTGGAGGTTGGCAAAGCAAGGTTTCGAGACTTTATCAAGTCGGAAGCGTTCCATTTACTGTTTTAATCGACCAAGAAGGAAAAATCTTAAAAACAAACCTAAGGGGTCCAGCGTTAGAAAATGAACTTGAAAAAATATTCGGTCATTGAAGCACATTGAATTAAATAATAACAAAAAAGCTTATTTCGCCTCTGATTTTCATCTTGGTGCTCCCAACCCAAAAGAGAGTAGGACAAGAGAGTATAAAGTCATTGAATGGTTAAATTATGTTCAGAAAGATGCGCAGATTATATTTTTAGTTGGGGATATTTTTGATTTCTGGTTTGAATATAAAAAAGTTGTTCCGAAGGGCTTTGTTCGCATACAAGCCAAAATAGCCGAGCTTGTTGAAAAGGGAATTGATGTCTATTTTTTCTTAGGAAATCATGACATGTGGATGAAGAACTACTTCTCGGAAGAATTAGGGGTTAAAATGATTGAAAACGAGTTGGAGGTAAAAATCAATAACAAAACTTTTTATATCTCTCATGGTGATGGCCTAGGACCAGGGGATTACGGTTATAAATTCATCAAAAAAATATTTCGAAACCGTGTATGTCAATTCTTATTTTCTCTGCTGCACCCTTCAGTGGCATTATCATTGGCAAATTATTTCTCAAAACGAAGCCGTGCATCATCCGGTAAAGAAGATGAAAGCTTCACTAATAAAGAAAACGAATGGCTCTATCAATTCTGTATTGAAAAACTTAAAGAGCACGATATTGATTTCTTTGTTTTTGGACATCGGCATTTGCCTATGGCAATTTCTATTAATTCATCCAAATATGTCAACTTAGGAGAATGGATGAATTACCAAACATTTGCAGAATTTGATGGAGAAGAGCAGAAACTATTTAGCTGGAAAAAAGGAAAAATAGAGATTTTTAAAGGAATTCAGATCTAATGAAAATTGAAATACCGCATATTGAATCACTGGCGGATGTTTTAATTGATCATCTTGATATTTTTAGTCAAAAAAAATGCTTTGCCTTCGTTGGCGAAATGGGTGCAGGTAAAACTACCATTATTCAAAAAATCTTAAACCTTATTGGTGTAAAAGATTTACAAGGCTCTCCTACATATTCAATTATCAACGAATATGAGACACCAGAAGGTATTGTTCTTTACCACCTTGACTGTTATCGAATTAAGAATAATGCGGAAGCATTTGAACTTGGATTAGAAGAATTATTGAGCAAAAAAAATCCTATCTTTATAGAGTGGCCAAAAAAAATTAATGCTTTTTTACCGTCAGATACCATATGGGTGCACCTAGAGGTTTCAGACAATCATACTAGAATTATTGAAATAGCCGATGAACACAGATCCTGAACTTCTTAAAAAATTAATTCAAAAAGGCAGTCTACTCCCTAAAGAAGAAATGCTTGAAGTAGAACGAAAAAAAGGAAGCCTTCATATAGGTATACCTAAGGAAACTTCTTTTCAAGAGCGTCGTGTTGCTCTTGTTCCTGAAACTGTCTCTTTACTCGTCGCTCATGGGCATGAAGTAAAAGTGGAATCGAATGCCGGAGTCGGAGCAAATTTTAGTGACAATGATTACAGCGAAGCTGGAGCACAAATATGTAAAAGCCGTAAAGAAATATATGAATGTAATATTGTATTTAAGGTCACTCCCCCATCAGATGATGAGGTAGAATTAATGCCTGGAAATCAAACTTTTATTTCTGCATTGCAAATTTCAATTCAACCGAAACAGGTATTAACTAAACTCATTAAGAAAAAGATTACTGCTATAGCTTGGGATTATATCCAAGATGAGGAAGGGGTATTTTCCTTAGTTCGAACTGTTGGTGAAATTGCAGGCAATACTTCTATATTAATCGCAGGGGAGCTTATATCCTCGTTTTCTTCGGGGAAAGGAATGATGCTTGGTGGTATCGCTGGTGTTCAGCCTACGGAAGTGGTTATCATAGGTGCAGGTACTGTTGGTGAATTTGCAACCCGCGCTGCATTGGGATTGGGAGCATCTGTTAAGGTATTTGATAATCGTCTTTCTAAATTGAGACGGTTACAAAATGACATAGGTCAAAGGGTTTATACCTCAATAATTCAGCCTAAAGTACTGGCAAAAGCAATTAGAAGAGCAGATATTGTAATAGGGGCATTGAGATCTTCAGTTGGAAAAACACCATGTGTAGTTACAGAATTAATGGTTCAGGAGATGAAATCCGGTTCGGTCATTGTGGATGTGAGTATTGACCAAGGAGGATGTTTTGAAACCTCTCGCGTCACGAACCATGACGATCCCACATTTGTGAAGCACGGCGTAACGCATTATTGTGTTCCGAATATTGCCTCCAGGGTATCAAGAACTGCGTCTTTTGCCATTTCAAATATTTTTTCACCGTTGTTATTGGAGATGGGAGAAAGAGGGGGTGTTGAAGATCTTATTCGTTCTCATTCTGGCTTCCGTAATGGCGTATACATATACAAAGGGTTATTGACAAATGAAGTACTTGGCAAAGTTTTTAATCTAAAATACAAAGACATCAACCTAATTCTTCCTGGTATTTAATGAATCCCATTACCCCATTAAATTTACCTCAAACAAAACTGCACATCACAAAAAAAGATGAACAGCTATATGTAAGTTGTATCATTCGTAAAAAGTCAGTCGTCCTATCCCCTGAGGAATGGGTTAGACAACATTTAATTGCCTATTTTACTGAAAAGCTTGACTATCCAAGAGGATTAATTGGGGTTGAAAAACAAATTAAATACGGAGAACTTGATAAAAGATGGGATGTAGCTGTCTTTAAAACAGACCAAAGTTGTTTTATGTTATTGGAATGTAAGGCACCAAACATTAATATCACGAAAGCTGTTCTCGAACAATCGCTAATATACTATAAGGAACTTCAGTCCGAATATCTCGCACTTAGTAACGGTATTGAACACTTCATTATGAAAAAAAATAGGAATTCTAATGAATTTGAAAAAATAGATTTTTTCCCACCGTATGTTTAATTCTGATTAAAAGTATAATCACCAGATTTCATTTTATGATACTCTCGTACCAAAAATGCAATTTGTATGCGCATGGCATCAAAAGCCTCCTCAGTTTCAGCAGTAATTTCTTTCCCTCTCATCCTTAGCTGTAATTTCATATACATGGCATGAATAATTACCTCAATATCATGATTGTTTTTCATATCTGATTTAGAGCGGTATTCAGGAATATACCCTGCAGCGTTTTCACAAAGCGTTTTGTACTTGCTCTCCTTTTGCATGGTATATAAGGTATTGTGTAAAAAAACCAATTCACGAAAAACTTCCATAATACGATCTATATGCCCTTTTTTCTCCAACTTGGCAACCTTCATTTCAGTAATTATTTCTTGGTACCATTTTCGATATTGACCTTCAAAAGAACGATCTGGAAGGTTAGGAAGTACAAATACTTCCATGATATCATCTACGTCAAATTTGAACGATCGTACTACATCTTCTATCTGAAAAAGATAAAGAATGTATTCTGCAATGTTTTCTTTTTTCTTTTTTTGGGCTATAAGCATGACTATAATCCTTCTTCAAGTTTCTTTTGTTCGGCATTTAAAAAATCAATAAACGCTGAGGTGACATCCATTTGAGGGCTGATATAATTAATCTGCTGACCTGAAGAATAACCCATTAAGATATCGATGCCATGATTTTCTGAAAACAATTTGCCAAATGCCTCAAGCTTGTTATTAATTGTTTGCATATTTTTCAACATATCTTCCTCTAAACGAGCACCTTCTCGCTGCTGATATTGAAGAATTTCCTGTTCCATTTGAGCCGCTTTTTGTTGAACTTTTATCATTTCATTTTCCGATAATAGACCTGCCTGAATATCTTTTTGCTTTTTGCTTACATAATTTTGATATTTCTGGGTCTTACTTTGAACTTGATTTTGATACGAAACTTGTCTAGAATTAAGATTACCCTCAATTTTTTTATAATATTCAAATCCTATTTCAACACTGTCATTATAGTAAAATGCGATAATAAAATCTGTAGAGTCTTGTGAGACCAAATTAACTTGCTTTTCGATTACTTTCTGCTTCTCTTTAGAATCACCACAAGAAAATATGAATACCATTACGGCTAAAAACAATATTTTACTCATTTTTATATTTATTAAATTCATTTATAAAATCACTTCTCATATTAACGAATCGAGAAAGGCACGATTGTAAAAAATCTGCACTCACAATACCTTCGAAAACTTCAAGATTATCAACCAATTCTTCATCAATTTTATAAGTTTGAACATACTGATCTAGAGTGATATTCAATAGATACTTATTATTGTATTGATGAATTTCGATTAAAAACCTTTCGTGAGGAATCCTTTTAACAACTCGCATAATTCGTCGACAAAATTAAACGAATTCTTTGACTATTTTCATTTGAAAATTAAAACCACTTTGTTTGGACAACTCAAAACCGATTTCTTTCATGTAAATATCACTTTCATTATAATGCCAAAAGATATTTAATTCAGAATTTTCTGATTTCAATGAGGCAATCAAAATCAGAAATTTATTCAGCTCTTTTAAAGAAGAAGTATTCAAATAATCAATTTGTAAATTAACCGTGGTTTTTGATGTCAGAACATTTTTATAATCATCAATCCAGGAAAATAGTTGCGACCAAAATTCCGCATTATGGTCTAAAATAATCTTTCCGGACATCTCCATCTCCCCCGTTTTTCTAAAATGGACAAAAGGCGAATTCGCTGAAGCAGTGATAAATAAGTCTGTCATTTAATAGTTTGGAGGCGCAATTTACTTAATTAAATTTAATGGAACAATCTCGACTCAAAGAAAATATTTTTATTTAGAATGATTCTAAAATACCTAAATATAGGTATTGTGAAATCTGGGTATGTTCCTCAATTTTGTAAAAAAATAAAACATGAAGAAGATTATCTTGTTCCTATTTCTATGTCTTTTTTCAATATCATTTTCACAAACAAAAAAATACAGCATATCTGGACATGTTTTAATCAATAATAGCACAGTCAAGAGTCAAATTGTTGTAACTAATACGAATCAAATCTTTTATCCTAATGATAATGGATATTTCAATATTGCTAAACTAGAAGTTGGCGTGTATTATTTAAATATTTATGCTCCTGGGTATACTAATATCTCGGATACCATTGAAATTAAAAACGGAAATATTTATAATCTGCTCTATAACTTAAAGGAAAATATAAATGAACTTCCAGAAGTTCTTGTGGGTTCAGAGTCAATGACCGGTGGGGAATTAGGGATAAGAAAATTACCTGGATCTGCTTATTTCATCTCACCACTAGAAATTCAAAAATTCAATTACACAGACATTCATAGTGTTTTAAAGTCAATCCCAGGTGTAAACATTCAAGAAGAGGATGGTTACGGTTTACGTCCAAATATTGGATTAAGAGGTTCAGGTGTTTCAAGATCAAGTAAAATTACCCTAATGGAAGATGGAATATTAATGGCTCCAGCACCATACTGTGCTCCATCTGCATATTATTTCCCAACAACCGGAAGAATGTACGCCGTCGAAGTCCTTAAAGGCAGTAGTCAAATCAAATATGGTCCATTCACCACTGGAGGTGCTTTAAACTTGATTTCTACACCCATTCCTCAAAAACTGACCGGAAAGCTAAATATCAACGGTGGAAGCTTTTGGGGAAGAAATATACATGGCTACATTGGAAATACTCATGGGAATTTCGGTTATCTTGTGGAATCTTTTAATTACGGCTCGAATGGTTTTAAAGTATTAGATAATGGAGGAAACACAGGCTTTAACAAAAATGATTTTATTACAAAGCTCAGGTATGCTTCGGACAAAGAAGCTCGGATCAAACAATCACTGTCCATAAAACTGGGATATTGTCAAGAAACATCAAATGAGACATATGTGGGGCTTACTGAAGATGACTTCAATTTAACTCCTTACAGGAGATACTCAGGTTCTCAAATGGATGTAATGACTTCTGTACAAAATCAACTTTCATTTACATATCAAATTCAACCAAAAAAGGGAATTAATTTATCCACCTCATTTTACAGAAATAATTTTCAGCGAAATTGGTATAAACTAAGTTCCGTTAAGGATAGTTTGGGCAACAAAGTGGGTATAAGCAGTATTTTGGCGGATCCTTCAAGTTACCAACGACATTATGAATTAATCACGGGCAATACGTCCGTCGGAGAAGAATCTTTTTATGTTAAAGGAAACAACAGGACCTATTATGCTCAGGGAGTTCAAAGCACATTAGATATTGATTATACAACTGGTGAGTTAAGCCATGATTTGCAATTTGGAATTCGATATCATCAGGATGGAATGGATCGTTTTCAAAATCAAGATCAATTTTCAATGAATAACGGCATAATGTTTCAAACAGCGCATGGTGAATTGGGAACAGAAAGTAACCGAGTAAGATCAGCCTATGCTGTGGCTACTCATTTACAATATAATTTGAAGTACAAAGGCCTAGATATAACTCCTGGTATTCGATACGAAAAAATAGATTTAAAAGAAATAGATTATGGAAAATACGACCCTGAAAGAATAGGAACGGATGCAAGTCTAAAGTCAAATTCAATTGAGGTCTTTGTTCCGGGAGTTGGATTCAATTATTCACTCAGTCCAAAAGCTACAATTTATGGTGGCATTCACAAAGGATTTGCTCCTCCTGGAACAACCGAAGGTTCTCTTCCAGAAGAAAGTATCAACTATGAAGCAGGAACAAAATTTTTTGGTAAGCACCTCAATCTACAAACTGTTCTTTTTTACACAGATTATCAAAACTTATTAGGTAATGATTTGGCAGCTACTGGAGGAAATGGTTCCGGGAGCTTTTATAATGGAGGTGCTGCTCGAACACTAGGCGCAGAATTCTTTGCCTCCATTGATGCACTGAAAGCAATCGGCTTAAAATGTAAACTTAGGTTGCCTATAACGCTGTCCTACACATACACAAATGCTGAATTTTTATCAGATTTTGAAAGTGATTTTGAAAGCTGGGGGGATGTTTACACAGGCTACGAATTTCCATATTTGGCTAAACATCAGCTATCTTCACGCTTAAGTGCACATTATAAAAATGTTGAATTTCATATAAATTCAAAATATAACTCAACGATGAGAGCTCAAGCTGGAAATGAAGATCTGAATTCCGTTGAACACATTCCAGCATTCCTTATTATAGATTGTGTCGCCAAATTACACGTCAATCAAAATATTTCAATCAACTTAAATATTCAAAATATTACGAATAAGGCCTATGTTGTCGCCTTAAGGCCTGCAGGGTTAAGACCGGGATTACCAAGGATTATTCAGCTGGGAATCAATGCAAACTTATAATATATTACACCAATAATACATCTTATTATCAGCTATTTAAATTTTTTATTCTAATTTCGAAGCGAAATTGATTATTAAGTTGAAAGTTCAGATTTTTTTCTATGACTAGTATTTTTGTTGCCAAGCTAGATTTTGGCGTCAGCAAAGAGCAATTAACCCAATTGTTTGAAGAATATGGTAGAGTTACCAAAGTAAATATACCTACTGATAAAGAAACAGGAAAGCCAAGAGGCTTTGCGTTTGTTGAAATGCCCGATGCAGATGAGGCCAATAAAGCCATATCAGCTCTTGACGGATTTGAAATTAATAGAAGAAGATTGGCTGTAAAAATTGCAGAAAATCGTAACGATAACAAAAGACCTCAAAATAGATCATCGTTTAATTCAAATCAAAGACGCGAATCTAATTATTCATCTACGACGAATGATGAAAAGGGAGAAAAATCTGGGCAAAATCCGCCATCAGATTTTAATAAACCTGAAAACAGAAAAAAGTCATCAAAAAGTAAGAAGAGAAGCTTTGATACAGATTCGGATCGAGCAAAAAAGACCAAAATGCCTGCACACAAGAAAAGTGGAAAGAATTTCAGGTATTTCGAGGAAGATGAGCCTCTTGAAAACGACTTATTTTCATTCGATAATGACGAGGATGATTTGCTAGACTAAAATAATCTAGAGTTCTCATGTAAGAGTTTCTCTTATTTTTATTTCTATGTACGAAGATTATACAGCACACTTGTCACACCCCGTTTTTAAGGTGATTAAAAGATACCTTGAAGACAAGGAGTATTCTGCTTTCGTTATAGGTGGTTTTGTAAGAGATCTTTTACGAGAAAATAAATCGAAAGATATTGATATTGTAGTTGATGGAGATGCTTTGGAATTCGCAAAAGACATCGCTCAAATTTTAAAGGTTAAAAAAGTATCTGTATTTAAAAACTTTGGAACAGCTCACTTTCGGTACAAAGATTTGGATGTCGAATTTGTAACAGCCAGAAAGGAATCCTATTCAAAAGACTCTAGAAAACCTAAGGTAAAACAAGGCACTCTAAAAGATGATCAATACAGAAGAGATTTTACCATTAATGCATTGGCAATTGATTTAGGTCCTGATTCTTTTGGAACACTTGTTGACCCTTTTAATGGAGTATCAGATATTAAAAGTGGATTAATTAAAACTCCACTAAACCCCAGTGAGACGTTCAGTGACGATCCATTGAGAATGCTTAGAGCTATACGTTTTGCCAGCCAGCTTGATTTTAAAATCGATATTTCATGCCTCAAATCTATGAAGGAGCAAGCCGAAAGGATCAAAATTATTTCTCGAGAAAGAGTAACAGATGAAATCAATAAAATATTAATAAGTCCAGAACCATCAAGGGGTTTTAAATTACTTAAATCAACAGGTCTTCTTCAATATATTTTTCCTGAATTACTTGAACTTTCTGGAATCGAAACAATAAATGGGAAAAGTCATAAGGATAATTTTTTACACACGCTCCAGGTGGTAGATAATATATCGAAATCCTCAGACCACTTATGGCTGAGATGGGCTGCATTACTTCATGATATTGCAAAACCGGCTACAAAAAGATTTGACAAAAAAGTTGGTTGGACTTTTCATGGCCATGAAGAGCTAGGCTCTAAAATGGTACCTAGAATTTTCAAATCACACAGGCTTCCGCTCGATGCTAAAATGAAATATGTTCAAAAACTCGTAAGATTACATCTTCGTCCAATTGCATTGGTAAAAGGTTCAGTAACTGATACTGCAATTAGGCGACTACTCAATGAGGCTGGCGAAGATATTGATGATCTTATGTTGCTTTGCAATGCCGATATCACCTCAAAAAACGAATTTAAAGTAAAACGCTTCCAAGAAAACTTCAAAATGGTTTCAGAAAAGCTCCTACTTGTAGAAGAAAAGGATAAAATTCGAAATTTCCAACCTCCAATAAATGGTGAGGAAATCATGAAAACATTTGATATTGGGCCTTGTTATGAAGTTGGTGTAATTAAAGGAAAGATTAAAGAAGCTATTTTGGAGGGAGAAATATCAAATTCATATCAAGAAGCCAAAGAATTAATGCTTAACATTGGAAAAGAATTAGGGTTAAAAGAAAAGGAAACACATAATTAATTTGCTGAATACAATATGCCAGGATTAAAATTTCGAATTCTATTAGATTCAAATAATAACGAAGAGGTATTTCATGATATCCTCGTGTCTGACGATGAGAATTTCGAATCCCTTTTTAAATCTATTATCCAAGCTTTTAAATTTAGAGGTGATCAAATGGCAAGCTTTTATGTTTCGAACGAAAATTGGGACAAGGGCGAAGAAATCAGTCTTCTGGATTTAAGTGAAGGGGAAGAAATATCCACTCTAAAAATCATGAAAAACACAAGGATTAATGAATGCCTTTTCGATACCGACCAAAAGTTCATTTTAATCTATGATTTTATGAAAATGTGGATCTTCTTGATTGAACTTATTGGAATTCAGGAAGAAACTCCTAATTCCCCAGAATTAATACTCTCAGTTGGAACAAATCCACACGAGGATTCTAAGGAGCTTTCAGATGACTTTCAAATGATTTCCGAAGATATCGAGGATTCAGATGAGGATGAATATGGTTTTAATGATTTTCAAGATGGATTCTCAGATGATGATCTGAATTCATTACAATAAACTTACTTCTGTTGAATATGAAAAATTTCATTTGCATTCTGTTTTTGTGTCTATCGAATTTTTCAGCATATACGTATTCACAACAAGACCAACTACTTTACTCTGTAACACACCCCAAAGACAAGAAAACCTCATATCTATTTGGGACAATGCATGTCATGAGTCAAGAAAAATTTTTCTTTCCAAAAAAAATTGAAAAACTAATTTCAAAATGTGATGTTCTTTGTATGGAAGTGGCAAATATCTCAAATCAATCGATTGAGCCAAATCTATTGTTTGATATGGATAAATCCATTAAAGAATTCTGCACAAACTCTCAATGGGATAGTATTTTAAAATGGGCCGAAACTGATTTGATGATGAATGAAGAAAACTTTGAAATCAATTTTAAAAATATAAAACCATTTGTATTGATACAGTTAATGCTTCAAAACACACTCCCAAAGCAACAGATGTCTCATGAAAAAGAACTGGAAAAAATAGCTAGAAAACTCAAAATGAGAGAAGTAGGACTTGAAACAATAAATGAGCAGCTTGATATTTTTAGCAAGATTGACTATACATCCCAGATTCATCTTATCATGAAACAACTAGCAGACTTGGGTCAAGCAAAAGATGATTTTAAGCTCATGGAGGATATATATACGAAGCAAGAGTTGGATGCTTTATGTGCTCTTACGGAAAAAGATTTTACACCTGTAGTGAAGGAAAATTTACTTATAAAAAGAAACCTAAGTTGGATTTCGAAAATGAAAAATCACATGGAAAATCAAGGTGTATTCTTCGCCGTTGGTGCTGGTCATTTATGTGGAGAGGATGGCTTAATTGAGCTTTTGTTAAATGAGGGATATATCGTAGAAGGGATTCGGCTTTAAGACCATCGTCTTACTTAAATTGATTATGTAGTATTAAAAATTTAAAAAACGCAATAAAATAAGACAATTGCTATTGCTTTTCATTTGTCATTGATTATTTTTGACCCCAAAACAAAGTCTAAATGAGCGTATTAGTCAACAAAGATTCAAAGATTATTGTACAAGGTTTCACAGGGAGCGAAGGAACCTTTCATGCCGATCAAATGATTGCATATGGAACTAATGTAGTGGGAGGTGTGACTCCAGGGAAAGGCGGACAGCGTCATTTAGATAAACCTGTGTTTAATTCTGTCGCAGAAGCCGTAAGTAACACAAATGCCGATGTTTCAATAATTTTTGTGCCACCTGCATTTGCCGCTGATGCCATTATGGAAGCCGCTGAAGCAGGTATCAAGGTAATTGTTTGCATAACTGAAGGAATTCCCGTAAACGATATGGTTAAAGCCAAGGCGTTTATTGATAAATATGACTGCAGACTTGTCGGTCCAAATTGTCCCGGAGTGATCACAGCTGACGAAGCCAAAGTTGGAATAATGCCAGGCTTTGTTTTTGAAAAAGGCAAGATAGGAATTGTGTCAAAATCAGGGACGCTCACTTACGAAGCGGCAGACCAAGTTGTAAAAACCGGTTTAGGAATCACTACGGCTATCGGAATTGGAGGTGACCCCATTATTGGAACAACCACAAAGGAAGCAGTGGAACTGTTAATGAATGACCCTGAAACAGACGGAATCGTCATGATTGGTGAAATTGGTGGAAATTTAGAGGCCAATGCAGCAAAATGGGTTAAAGAACATGGAACAAAGCCCGTTGTAGGTTTCATCGCAGGTGAAACGGCTCCTAAGGGAAGAACTATGGGACATGCAGGTGCTATTGTTGGTGGTAAAGATGATACTGCTGAAGCCAAAAAAAGAATTATGAGAGAGTGTGGCATTCATGTTGTAGATTCACCCGCTCAGATTGGAGCAAAAATGCTAGAAGTTATTAAAGCTTAATTCCAGAAGTCCCAGGTTACACCCAATCTAACCGTAATCTCAGGTAGGTAAATACCGTCAATGTAATTCCATTGTAAATCATTCCACAAATAACCTAAGTTATTTACCTTAAGAAAAAAACGAAATGTTTCAATTTCGATTGATGTGTATGCGCCTACATTAAATAATCCATTTTGGAAATCATCAGTATTTATATTGGTTAAATCATATACCCCCATATTTTCAACAACAGAAATAGTATTTGTTTTAGAACTCAAGGAATAATTAAGTCCTAAGATGACCTCCATTTTCTTGTTTTTAAATAATCCCATTTTATAATCTATCGATCCGAATAAATAATGCTTAGGTATAATTAAAGCCTCATTATTTAATGAGGTGTATTGATAAGCATGACGTATATTTAGGTTCTTCTTATCAAAAGAAAACGACATCTTAAACTGCTGAGTTGTATTGTTACTAAGGGAACTATTATTGACCCAATTGAGGTTTTGTACATCAAAAAAATAAATACCCCTATGAATATCTAAAGTATGTGACAATTCCAGTTTCATATTTCCATTTCCTTCCAAATAACGATTTAGCTGTGCACTTAATTCTTGACTGTAAGTCGATTCCAGACTCATATTTGAATTGTTGTAAGCTGTATTATTTGATAAGTAAAATCTTTGATACACCCGAGGTATTGACCTTGAAATACTATTTCGGAATGCGAAGTCAATATAATTCTTGAGATCAGATAATGATTGACGGTAGTCAACGCTTTGCTTGCTGTGCCATTCATTAAAGGCACCCAATGCATTGTATGACGCTAAATGATTGAGTTTCCAGTTTTTCTTTTGAAGTAATAGCTTATGCTCGATATTCAGCTCCAAAGTATCTCTAAAGAGACCCATGTTTCTGTAATTCCAATAAGATCCCTTTAAACCTGAGCTATAGGTCAAATCACCGGTTTGAAGTCTCACCCCAGAAAAATGATCAACAGTACTATGCTGAAATTCATCTCTTGTAACAAGTGTATCAAAGTAATTCTGAGCATAAATACCATTGAGGGTATCGATCTCATTGAAAGCTCTATTCAATCCATAAATTGAGGACTCATTTATATATTTCAAACTCAATTTGTTGCTCTTAATCAATCCAAAATAGCTTCCTACAGAAGCGTTAAATCCTTTAAAAATGGAATTACAGCTCTCTTTATAAACTGGAATAAACTGGGGAGCAAAAAAATCAAGTAATGAATCATCAATCACTCCCCCACTCCATTGCCTTTCAATTTTATCTGTTGCGGCACTAATAATAAAACCATATTTATCAGCTTGTTTTGATAACGAAAAGCCATAATGAGATTCAGAGTATTCGGTATTTCTAAAAAAACCTGCAAGCTTTGATGTTCGAATCTGAGTGTTTAGTACCCAATCCTTTGGGAGAATCTGACCATATTCAAATGATACACGTTGAGCTCCTTGACTACCAAAAATATAACCAAACCCAATATGAGGTAAAGCACTAATCTTTTGATCTGTTGATTTATGAGACAAATCGAGGATATCAATCAATATTCCATTTGATGCTAAAGCACTTTTAGAGAGAAAAAAATTTGGGTTGTCGATTGAAAAAAAAGAATGGTCAAAAACTGTAAAGCTGTGATTATTATCACTCATTTTTCCAAAAGTCCTATACGTGCTTACAAGTGTATCAGATGAATATTCAGAAAACCCAATTTGTGAAAATACTCCCGCCGAAATAAATAAAGAAAATAAAATCAAAAATAATTTCATCCAAAACAAACTTAATGAAAAAAGGGGCTAATAAGCCCCTTTTAAATGCTAAGTATAATCGAAATTATAGTCCGTTCACATGCACTTGCAAACCTGATTTGAGATTTGCAGCCTTGTTGTTATGAATAATGTTCTTTTTTGCAAGTTTATCAATCATCATGAAAACCTTCGGTAAAAGCTTCACTGCTTCTGCTTTTTTTGAAGTTTCTCTTAATTTTTTCATCGCATTTCGAGTAGTTTTGTGCTGGTATTTATTCAAAACTCTTCTCTTTTCATTCGACCTTATTCTTTTAATCGCTGATTTGTGATTTGCCATCGTATTAATTTAAGTTCATATTTTATTCAAAAATGTAGCCCATAGGAGAATCGAACTCCTGTTTCCAGGATGAAAACCTGGCGTCCTAACCACTAGACGAA